>JBAVNY010000285.1:0-3900 GCA_049691535.1 Candidatus Acidiferrum sp. | reverse complement strand
GGTAATCCAGCCAAATTTAAGCGCTTCATAAACGAGGAGAAAAAGTAACATCATGGCCAATCCAACGAAGATTGCGTTTCTTGATCTGGTGACTCCGCATCAGGAGCTCGAATCCGAATTGCTGGCAGTCGTCAAGAAGGCATTCAGCAATGCCAGCTTTATCGGCGGACCGATGGTCGAGGATTTTGAGCGTGAATTCGCGGCGTTTTGCGACGCCAAATATTGTATTGGCGTGAATAGTGGCACCGACGCGCTTCGTTTCGCGTTTATGGCTGCGGGCGTAAAGACCGGCGACATCATCATTACCGTTCCGCACACCTTCATCGCCACTACCGAGGCTATTTCTCAAGCAGGTGCGCAGATTGCCTTCGTCGACATCGATGAGCAGACCTACACCATGGATCCTGCGAAGCTTCGCGAGTATCTCGAGACCAAGTGCGACTTCGACAAGAGCACCGGCCATCTCGTCGAGCGTTCTTCGAAGCATCGTGTGGCTGGCATCGTTCCCGTTCATCTCTACGGCCAGACTGTCGACATGGATCCGATCCTGGAGCTTGCCGAAAAATACAATCTCTTCGTAATTGAAGATGCGTGCCAGGCACACGGCGCGGAATATTTCTCCAAGAAAACAAATTCCTGGCGGCGTGCTGGCACGATGGGCAAAGCTGCAGCATTCAGCTTTTACCCTGGAAAAAATCTAGGCGCATGTGGAGAAGGTGGCGCGATTACCACCAACGACGAAGCCATGGCCAAGCACATGAAGATGATTCGCGATCATGGCCAGGCAAAAAAGTATTATCACGACATTGAAGGCTACAACGGTCGCCTCGATTCCATTCAGGCGGGCTGGCTCTCTGTGAAACTGCGCCACCTTGCGAAGTGGAATGAATCACGCCGCACGCTCGCGCATCGTTATCACGAATTATTGTCGGAAGCGAAAGCTGCGGTAGTCATTCCGGTGGAAGCCGAGTGGACCAAGGGCGTCTACCATCTATACGTTGTGCGCGTTCAAGATCGCGAAGCTCTGCAAGCTCATTTAGCCGAAGCCGGCATCGGTTCCGGTATTCACTACCCAATTCCTCTTCACCTGCAAAAAGCCTACGAAAACCTGAATTACAAAAAGGGTGATTTTCCTGTCACCGAGCGCGTAGCAGCGGAAATCGTGTCGCTGCCGATGTTCCCGCAGCTCCAACAGGATCAACTCCAGGAAGTGGCCAAGTGCGTAAAAGACTTTGCCGCCACGCGCGTTTCGTAGCGCTCTACTTCCAACCCTAACCCCCGACAATCACGGCCCAACAGCGCAAGTACCCCTCATGCTTGGACTGGATCGCTTTCTTACACTGTATTTGTGTTCACCGATAGCCCAGCTTATGGGCTGGAGCAATCGCGCGTGTGTGCCGATCCTGATGTACCACAGTATTTCCAGCAATCTGTTTGGCTTGTCGCAGCCTTATTCGCAAATCAACACCACTCCGGAAATGTTTTCCACGCAAATGCGTTGGCTGCGTCACGCCGGCTATCGTTCCGTGGATCTCTCTGAACTAGTCGATGGTCTTTCCGATGTCGACGACATGACCAAGAAAGTCGCCATCACCTTTGACGACGGTTACCGCGACGTTCTCACCGACGCTCTACCCATCCTGAAACAGTGCGGATTTCGCGCCACAGTCTTCCTTGCTACTGATCGCATTCGCGAAACCTCCATGCGTTTCGAAGGCGTCGACTACTTGACCTGGCAGGACGTTCGCGAACTCCATAAGGAAGGCATGACCTTCGGCTCGCACACTGTAACCCATCCCGATTTGCGCTCCATGGAGCCGGAACAAATCGATTACGAGCTCGGGTATTCCAAAGAAGTCATCGAACAGAAGCTCGGTGTTTGTGTCGATTCCTTTTCCTATCCCTTTCCTTTTCCGGAAGAAGATCGCGACTTCGCCCGTTTTCTCGGCGATACCTTGCAAAATCAGGGCTTCAAAAATGGCGTTTCCAACATCATTGGCCGAGCACATCGCGACAGTAATCCCTATTTTCTCCCGCGCCTCGGCATGAACTCCTGGGACACCCCCGCCGTCCTCAAAGCCAAGCTGCTCGGCGGTTACGATTGGATGCACGTCCCCCAGCTCGCCCGCAAATTCATCTTCCACAATGTCACCCTGATGGAGCGTTACGCCCGCCTAAGTTCCACCGATGCAGGGCGGCCCTGAAATTATTCCTGGCCTGTTAGTCGATGCTTGATGGTAAGGAGCACATTGTTGTGAGCGTCCCGAAATCGAAAAAGACAATCTGGATTGATTTGGACAATTCGCCGCACGTTCCTTTTTTCATGCCTATTCAGAAGGAACTCCTGAGCCGTGGCTACAACGTGCTCTTAACCGCACGGGATGCCTATCAGGTCACCGAGTTGGTCGCCTTCCACGGATTGCAGTGCAAAACCATCGGCCGCCACTTCGGCAAAAACAAGTTCATGAAGGTGATCGGCCTGGTCGTGCGTGCTTTGCAACTGCTTCCGCTATTATTGAAGGAGCGTCCCAGTCTCGCCGTTTCTCACGGTTCTCGCGCGCAAATTCTGGCGGCTTCCATCCTCGGCATTAAGAGCATCAACATCGGCGACTACGAATTTGTGCAGGATCTGGTCATCTTTCGCCCATCTTGGATGATTGTTCCCGAAATCATTCCAGACTCCCCGAACGAAGCCAAAAATAAGCGTCTGCTCAAGTATCGTGGCCTGAAAGAAGATGTGTACGTTCCCTCATTCAAAGCCGATCCTTCGGTTCGCGGCCTCTTGGGTTTGACGGAAGACAACATCGTCGTTTCTCTTCGTCCGCCGGCCAGCGAAGCACACTATCATCGCCCGGAGAGCGACGAACTTTTCGCAGTTGTCATGGATTACTTGGGATCGCAGCCCAATGTCAAAGTCGTCCTGCTCCCCCGCAACCATCGTCAGGATGCCGAAGTTCGCCAAAAGTGGCCGGAACTCGTTGCCCAGCGCCGCGTTATCATTCCGGAGCAGGTGGTCGACGGCCTGAATTTAATTTGGTTCTCCGATTTCGTCGTCAGCGGTGGCGGCACTATGAATCGTGAAGCTGCCGCACTCGGTGTTCCGGTCTACAGTATCTTCCGCGGCAAAACCGGTGCGGTCGATCGCTATCTTTCCGAACAGGGCCGCATGACGCTCATCGAGAGCCCGCAGGATGTTCCGTCCAAAATTAAACTCGTCCACCGTCCCGGCATGGGCGCATTCCAAACCAATAGCCGTCCGGCGCTCCAAGACATTCTCGGGTTTATTACTGCGGTGGTTGAATCCAGAAATCCAAAACTAGCCCCGAATACGGTCGAGTCTCTGTCCACTCCTGCTCAATCCGTTGCTGTCGCAAGTGCGAAACCTGAATAACCTAGGACCCACTCATGAAAATCATGACCATCGTTGGTGCACGACCCAATTTTATGAAGGCTGCTCCCATCATTGCGGCCATCGACGCACACAACCGCAAACTCGCTGGTGCCGTCGTTGGCGCGGACGCGCCGCAAATTCACCATGTCCTCGTTCATACCGGCCAGCACTACGACGAAATTATGTCCGGCTCTTTCTTTAGCGATCTTTCTCTTCCCAAGCCCGATGTTCATATGGGTATCGGTTCCGGCACGCACGCCACGCAAACCGCGGAAATCATGAAGCGCTTTGAAGAAATTGTCCTGGCCGAACGGCCGGACGTGCTAATCGTTGTCGGCGATGTCAATTCCACTGTCGCTTGTGCTTTGGTCACTTCCAAGGTTTCCTTCGACAGCGTTGGCACCCGTCCCCTTATTGCCCACGTCGAGGCCGGCTTGCGGTCCTTCGATCGCACCATGCCCGAAGAAGTCAACCGCATCATTACGGATCACCTCTCCGACCTTTTATTC
>JBAVNY010000284.1:0-1682 GCA_049691535.1 Candidatus Acidiferrum sp. | reverse complement strand
GATCTGGACCGCTTTACGCACGGGATTTTGCGCGACATTGTGCGCAATTCGCTAAACGAAGTGGCGTCTACCTACGTGGTCGAGGATATTTACGGCGAAGGCAAGGCGGAGTTCCTGCATAAAGTGGAGGCGATGATTCAGTCCAAGGTCACGCCGGTGGGCGTGGGCGTGCAGCAATTTGGTTTTATTGGGGCGCCGCGTGTGCCGCAAGTGATTGCCGCGGCCATTACCGCCAAAGCGCAGGCAATTCAGCAGGCGGAGCGCGCGCGCAACGAACTGGCGACTACGCAAGCCGAAGCCGCCAAGAAAATTGCCGAAGCCGAAGGCGACGCCAAGTCTTTGGTCACACGCGCGCAAGGCGAGGCGGATGCGAATCGCATCCGGCAAAATTCGCTAACGCCGCAACTGCTCGATCTCCGCCGCATCGAAAACTCCCGCGCCCTGATCGACAAGTGGAATGGCCAACTGCCCACAGTAGAATCCGGCCAAGGCAGCGGCATGATGCTGCAACTCCCCAAGCCGTAGCAGCGCCGTCTTCCGGGCGACAAACCAGCGCCGGAGGCGCGGCATAATAAGTTAGCCCAGCGCGTAAGCACTGGGAATGCAAAGAACAAAGCGGGAGCGCCGTAGGTGTGGCACCCAGGGCCGGGCGCTGTTCCCGGATGGAACAGCAACCCTCGTCTGTCATCCCGACCGGAGCACGCTGCGTGCTTAGCGGAGGGATCGTGGCTTGATCGCTCGACCTCGCAACGTTCCTGGTGGATGCCAGCGCCAAGCCGGTTTAAAGCTGCTGTAAACAACGAAAACTACGAATGCGATTATCGCTGGCCGTCGGTGAAAAACGTTTCTCCCCGCAGGACCACATCGACCGCTTGCAGCAGCGTGCCGGCAACATCCGTCTTGGTCACGAACCCTTGCGCGCCCGCCGCTTTGGCCGCGCGCACCATCGCCGGACCGGCGTGCATCGAGAGCATAAGAATTGGCATCGCGGGCAACAACTGTTTAATTTTCCTGGCGGCGGAGAAACCGTCCAGCATCGGCATGGTCACGTCTAAAACCACCAGATCCGGATCAAGCTGTCTGGCAAGGTCGACAGCTTCTTGCCCGTTGGTGGCCTCGCCACAGACTTTCAAGTCCGCTCGAGACTCCAGCAACGAACACACACCTTTTCGAACCACTTCATGGTCGTCTGCAATCAGAATACGCAAGGGCCCAAGTTCCTCTGGACGGGGAACTCTGCACCGGGGAACGTTCGGTGAAGAATGCCGGATTTTACCTTTGAGATTGAGACCGTGTCCACATCCATTCAGATATGCCTACGACGACCGTTGAAAAATTCAACAGAATGTAACGCAATTATTAGTGTTGGGGAGGACTGCGAGAGAAGGAGAACTAGTACGGAACACGGTCAAGGCATCTCCCGCCCAGAGTAGACGCCCTGACCGCATTCACAAATTTTTTGTACAGCTAACCCGATTTTGGGTCCATCAGGACTTCGATGTAATTCGCGGTGTGGGAAAACATCAGACACCGCCCGCTAGTTGGATTCCCAAAATGGGAATCCCAAAATGGTTCACGCCACCAACTCCTGAACTCCTCCCCAACTCTCCCAACCCCTCCATGTTGCACCTCTTTGATAATGTCCCCTTCTGGCCTCGTTAGAAATGTCCCCTACACTGTGA
>JBAVNY010000283.1:0-3184 GCA_049691535.1 Candidatus Acidiferrum sp. | reverse complement strand
GCTGAAAGGCGTGGCCGACGCTATCCAGCCGTCGCTGCAACCGGTGCGCCCGTTGCCGCCAACGTGGATGTTGACGGGCGGAGTTTTCCTGATTTGCGCGACCGTCGCGTTGGCGGGAGCAGCGCGCGCTGGATTCAACGGCTTCGCGAAGATGGACCTGCTGGAGCGCGCCCTGATCTTTTCGGCACTGAGCATTCTCGCTTGGCTGGCCGGAACGGAATTCGTTCATGAAATGGTTCCAGGGAGCCGGCGCAGAATTTCCGCGGAAGGAATGTTGGCACTGGGAAGTGTTGCCTTGCTCGCAGTGTTTGCCGCGCTGTTTCACGATTACCACACCGAGCACTTCGTTTCGGCCGGCCTGATCTGCCTGGCAATAGGCCTCGTTCACGCAATTCCCGCCGCATTGCTGAGTTGGTGGATTCTCCGCCGTGGCTTCGCCGTGAACCCCCAATCAGCGGGACTCGTCGCCGGCACCATCGGCGGCCTAGCCGGCGTAGGCTTGCTGGAGCTGCATTGCCCCAACTTCCAAGCCATGCACATCCTGATCTGGCACACCGCCGTCCTGCTCGTCAGCGCCGCCCTCGGCGCCTTAATAGGCAGATCCCAGCAATTCCGACCAAGAGGCTTGCAGCGTGTCGCTGCAGAATGACGGCTTCAACGCTCATTCTTTCTCTTTTTTTGGCATCGCGTCTCTAGCTTTTTCGAGCTGGTCTTCAAGGGCCGCTGCTCTTTCTACCGCGTCTCGTAGCGCCTTGCGCCATTCGTCCGGAGAGTAAGCAGGATCACTGCGGCCACGACGTCCCGCTTCCACTCCAAACGCAACGCCGGCAGAAAAAATCTCGACAATTTCCGGGTCGGCAATGACCCACGCTTCACTTAGGCGGCCTTCCGCTTTCCAGCTCGCGGTCATTTTCGCCTGCTCCGCTTTCATCTCTGCGAAGCTGTGTCTCTGTGCCATTCTCAGGCCTCCTCAGTGTCATTCGCAGTGTGGAAGGAATCCCTCGCCAGGTTCACGAGAAGAAAGGGGCAGTTTGTTCAATCAGTACCGTCTGCAGCAAAAACCCCGGTGAGCCGCCTCTCCTGGAAAATTCCCTCCCGTGCCTGGCGTGTCCCAGCGAGCTCCTTCTTAGCTGATTACCTGCCCCACTCATCTGCAGTTGGCCCAAAACAATTTGAAAATATTAGTATCGCTCTTCCCATCCAGCACATCTGCATCCTCTAGATGCGCTGCGTTGCCCGATATCGCCCCAGGCAACGAACCGCGATCTCGCTCCAAGCGCGACAGTCGCCAACATTTAACAATAGGAGATCGATACATGAGCACAATCAAAGTAAAAGACGGCACCGAGATTTATTTCAAAGATTGGGGTTCAGGTCAGCCCATCGTTTTCTCCCACGGCTGGCCGCTCTCGGCCGACGACTGGGACACTCAAATGATCTTCTTCTTGAATCACGGCTATCGCGTCATCGCCCACGATCGCAGAGGCCACGGTCGCTCTACCCAAACCAACTCCGGCCACGATATGGATCACTACGCCGACGACCTCGCCGCCCTTACGGCCCACCTCGATCTGAAGAACGCCATCCACGTCGGTCACTCCACCGGCGGCGGTGAAGTCACACGGTACATCGGACGCCACGGGGAAGGTCGCGTGGCTAAGGCGGTCCTTATTAGTTCTGTGCCACCCCTGATGGTCAAGACACCAGCGAATCCCGGCGGTCTGCCCAAATCCGTTTTCGACGATCTTCAGGCGCAGCTTGCCGCCAGCCGCACCCAGTTTTACATCGATCTGCCCACCGGGCCGTTCTACGGCTACAACCGGCCGGGCGCGAAACCATCCCAAGCCATCATTCAAAATTGGTGGCGCCAGGGCATGATGGGCGGCGCGAAAGCGCACTATGACGGCATCGTCGCCTTCTCCCAGACCGACTTCACCGAAGATCTCAAGAAGTTCACCGTGCCCACGCTGGTCATGCACGGCGACGATGACCAGATCGTTCCGTATGCCGACTCCGCTCCGCTTTCCTCCAAGTTGGTCAAAGGCGCGATTCTGAAAACCTACAAAGGTTTCCCGCACGGCATGCCCACTACCAACGCCGACCAGATCAATGCCGACCTGCTGTCGTTCTTCAAAGGTGCCGCCACCGCCGCATCGTCTTGATGCAGCGAACCACAATTCAAAACTAAAGCATTCCCGGGAACTCCAAACGCCCACACTTTGTGGTTTTCACAAGGGGTGGGCGTTTCCCTTTAGCCAGCGAGCGCCGCGTCGAGCATAACCTGCGCGGCGCGCATTCGTTTGTCAGCGCGGTCGCGCTGCGGTATCCTCCGTCAGAGCCACGTATTTGGAGGCACCATGCCACAAGCTTCAACACCCCTCGACTCGCTGCTGGTCACTGTCGTACTCGCCACGCTGGCTCTCGGCCTGCCTATCGTCTTCGTGTTGTCGATCCGCTTTCTCTGGGACCGCCAATTAAATCTCGGCCGTTCCAAAGAACTCGAAAAGCTCATCTGGCAACTGCACCGCATCGCCAGCGCCATGGAGCATCAGATGAATTTGGCGTTCCCTCCCGTTCAACCGGGCACCGAAGAGCCTCACGATCTCGCCTTTCTTCAGCAGATTGCTTCTCCAGCTCCCGCCGCCACACCCAGCATTGCCGCATCCAGTTCCGTGGCGCCGCCCGCCACGCCGCAACCGGCACCGCAACATCCGGCCACTTCCGAGCCAGCCGCACAGCAAACGCATCTTCCTCCCCTGGTGCCCCGAGAGCCCACCGCGGAAGTTCCGCGCGCCGGCGTCAACTCCATGTTCGGCCTGTAGCTTCCCTCCGTTTACCCTGAGCCGCCAAGGGAGTCGCCCCGTAGCGCCGGCATCTTGCCGGCTCAGCACCCACACTCCGCTCACCGACTCAGCTCTGTCATCCCGACCAAAGCGTCGCGCCCGGTTTGACTGCTGACCATTCGCTGGGTGAGGCTGCTATCCTTTTTTGGTTAAATACTGGGCGAGGATGGTGGCGCAGGCTTCGACGAATTCCTGTTCCGCTTTGGTGAACGTATTTGAATGAATAGGTCAAGGGAGGAGCACTTGGTGTACAAAAGCTGAACTCAGCGAGCCCGCTGATTCAGAGACACCAAGGAGGCTCCTCATGGAACCTATGTATTACATCGGACTGGATGTTCACA
>JBAVNY010000282.1:0-2025 GCA_049691535.1 Candidatus Acidiferrum sp. | reverse complement strand
AGTTAAGTCTAGTTTAGATAAAGAGTTTACTATAGTTAATACGATCACGAATGGCGGACCCGGTACAATCGGATTTCACAGCAAATGGGCCACTGACTGCCGAAGCCTCTCTGGCACCGGCGTGGCGTCGCCCGCTAACTCTTCCATCCCTTCCTGAATCGCATCGCAGCGTTCCGATTCTTCCGAACTCATCGTGGTTCCGCAAAGTTCTGGCCTTCGCCGGACCCGGTTATCTGATTGCCGTTGGCTACATGGATCCCGGCAACTGGGCCACCGACATTGGCGGCGGCTCGAAATTCGGCTACACGCTGCTCAGCGTTATCCTCATTAGCAATTTGTTGGCGATGTTTTTGCAGGCGCTTTCCGCGAAGCTGGGCATCGCCACCGGTCGCGATTTGGCGCAGGCTTGCCGTGATCACTACTCACGCCGCACTTCGATCTTTCTGTGGGTGGTGTGCGAACTGGCAATTGCCGCGTGCGATTTAGCGGAAGTGTTGGGCTCTGCGGTCGCGCTCAAGCTGCTCTTCGGAATTCCGCTGCTGCTCGGCGTAGTCCTTACAGCGTTGGATGTCTTGGTCGTGTTGGCGTTGCAAGGGCGCGGCTTCCGCTGGGTCGAAGCGTTTGTGGTGACGCTGATCGCCACAATAGCGGCGTGCTTTGCCTACGAAATCTTTTTCGCGCGGCCTTTATGGCTCGAAGCGGCGCAGGGCTTCATTCCACGCTTCGAAATTCTTCGCAATCGCGAAATGCTGTACATCGCGATCGGCATTCTTGGCGCCACGGTGATGCCGCACAATTTATATCTGCACTCCAGCATCGTGCAGACCCGCGCCTTTGGGCAAAGCAGCAAAGGCCGCCGCGAAGCCATTCGCTACGCCATCATCGATTCCACCGTGGCGCTGTTTTTCGCGCTGTTCATCAACGCCGCGATTCTGGTGCTTGGCGCCGCCGCGTTCCACACCCGCGGTCTTCATGAAGTTGCGGAGATCGGCGACGCTTACAAATTGCTGAGTCCGATACTGGGCGCCAGCCTGGCCAGTACACTGTTCGCCTGCGCTCTGCTCGCCTCCGGCCAGAATTCCACGCTCACCGGCACGCTCGCTGGCCAGATCGTCATGGAAGGCTTCCTCGAGATTCGCCTCAAGCCTTGGCTTCGCCGGCTAATCACGCGATCCATCGCCATCATTCCGGCAATTCTGGTTATCGGCATCGCGGGCGAAGGCAAACTCACTTCGCTGCTCATCCTCAGCCAGGTGGTGCTAAGTTTCCAGCTTCCGTTCGCAGTGATTCCGCTGGTGAGATTTACCAGCCAACGCTCCAAGATGGGTGAGTTCGTCAATTCGCCATTCACCACGGTTACCGCATGGCTCGTGGCCGCGGGCATCCTCTTCTTCAACGGCGAGCTGCTCTGGTTCATCTTCAAAGGCGCATAGCTTTCGTAACGCCGTTGTGATTTCGGTTGAGCCGCTATTCAGGTAGGTCTTTCAGCTTTTTCTGCAGGTCGGCGATCCAGCCAGTGCGAAACTCCGGCTCGATGGTTTTTGCCAGGTGCAACGCGCGTTCGTAACTTACGCGTGCCTCGCTGGTACGATTCAGCTTCACCAGCACATCCCCCAAGGTGGAATTTGCCTTCACGTCTTGTGGAGCGAGCGCTACAGCTTGCTCCGCCTCGCTCCGAGCAGCTGTGAAATTGTTCGATGCTAGAAAGTCACCCGCCTTTTGCGAATGACTCAGCGACGCCGCCAGAGGAATTTCGAAGTGCCCATCGTAGACGAACACTCCGTATTGAATGACCGCGGTGGGCTGCAGCGTTTTGAACTGTTCATAAGGATTCAACGAGCCCGGGCCGAATTCGAAGCCAGAAAGATCGCCGCCGCTAATCAGCACCGGCCCGTCAATCGCCGCCGGCACATCCATGCGCTCGTTGGTCCACAACGAATCGGCCGTCGGCAGAGGCTTGCACGGGATGCCGTAATAGTGCGCGTCCACAACTCCTTCGGCAAAATAAACGAACCAGCAATCTTT
>JBAVNY010000281.1:0-3034 GCA_049691535.1 Candidatus Acidiferrum sp. | reverse complement strand
AACACAATGTGCTTGGATTGGGCGGCAGGCGAAGTTTTGGCGACGGAGCTCAATTCTTGACCACGATGCCACCGAAGAGCGCGCGACCGCGGAGGATCAGAGTTTTCCTGGGAGCGCCCAAAACGTCGGGGGTAGGCTGGCGAGTTTCGTCACTGTAACCTCCGAAAATGCTTTGGCCTTGATAGATGATGATCCAGCGGTCGGGAACGGTGAACTCGATGCCACCGAAGAGGGCTTCGACGTCGACAATGGCTTCTTCACCTTCGATTT
This sequence comes from Candidatus Acidiferrum sp., assembly GCA_049691535.1. Lineage (GTDB taxonomy): Bacteria > Acidobacteriota > Terriglobia > Acidiferrales > UBA7541 > Acidiferrum. The sequence continues at coordinate 2,764 of JBAVNY010000281.1, read as the reverse complement.
CGGCAGAGCGGAGGTCGACTTCGATACCGCCGAAGACGGCTTCGACGCGGCCACCTTTGAAATTGCTGACGTTGATGCGGCGCTCGACGCCACCGAAGAGGGCAAACTCGTTCAGAACTTCCTGGCCGGTGGGCGAGGTGTAGGCGGTCCGAAAGCGGCCGAGCTCGAAGCGGCTGGAAATCATCAGGATGCCGCCAACGATGAGGAGGACGGGCCAGAAGGTGTTCCAGGAAAGATTGAGAATGCCGAGATGATTCAGTTGGAAATAGGCGCCAATGAGGATCAAGATCACACCACTGACGCGATTGTGTTCGACGAGCAGTTTGGAGAGGCCGAGGGCGACGAGAATCAAGGGCCAGAACTTCCATAGGCTGCCGAGGTGGAGGATATCCATGTGGTCGAGGAGGAAGAGCGTGCCGACGGCGATGAGGATGAGGCCGGGGAAAACGCCAGCGGGCATGCCGGGGCCGCGCACCTTGGATTCCATGTTCTGCTGGATGCGAGCGTGGACGTCTTCGCGAATTTTATCTTCAAGACTCAATGCGGCGTCTCCCGACAACAAGTAATTTTGAGGTGACGAATTCCGTTTCCGGCGAAGTCGAGCCAGCAACGGCACGACGTTCGAAGAGCAAGCCCGCCACCATCAGCGCAAAAGGTACGACGCTGAGCGGGAGCAAGCGCAAGGCATATTCTATGCTGCCGAGATTTTGCGCCAAATGTCCAACGAACCTGACAGTAAACATAGCGGCCATAGGCATGAGGCTGAGCAGATTGGGAGCGTGCTGCTGGATGCCGGCTTGAAGATAGTTCACGCTGAGGCTGATTTCCAGAAGAAAGAGGGAAATGCCGGCGAACCAAACGATGCGGGCGATCTTGCGGTTCAGTTTGCGTTCGCTGCGGGTGAGTGTTGCCATGTGCTGCCTCCGGGCCTGCCGTTCTTGCTGCCCAAAGTGAGAATAGGGCGAGGCGGGAGGTGGGACGAGGGCGAATCGGCGAATGGCGGACGGGAGTCGGCGAACGACGATGGCGGGTCGGTGATTGGGTGGCGAGTGGCGATGAGGGAGTCGAGCGGATTGGGAAGCCTCAGGCCGAAGGCCTGAGCTACAAGGTTGGGGCGAGAATCCAGTGCGAGGAAGAATCGAGAAAACCCCACACGCAAAGCGTGATGGTTCCCAGTGTTGGGAAGTTGGGATCGAGGTCGCCACGATCCCTCCGCTACGAGCCGCAGAAGGCGCGACTCTCCGGTGGGGATGACAGTTGGGTGGCGGGGCGGTAACTGGGTGGCGAGTGGGTTAACGGGGGCGAGGCGTTTTGACTTGGTAGAAGGTACAGCTTGAAAATGGTGGGGAATGGGGCTAGTTTATTGGGCAATCAAGCCACGGTTGCCAGGCGTCCTAAAACTGCGGCGCATCATGAAATTCAAGTCGGGGAGATGTGTCGAATGTCGGAGAAAATCGAACAGCGCCCAAGTGGGGGCGACCGTCGTCATCATTGGATATTGTATGTGGCGTTGGCATTTTTTGGAGGATTACTGACGTTTGCGGGAGCGTTGGCGGAGCAGAAGGCCACGGATGAGGCGACATTTCGGAAATTGATTGATGGGTATTGCGCGGCGTGGAGTTCGGGGAAAGTGGATAACGCGGCGAAATATTACGCGAAGGACGATGGGCTGGTGTTTTACGACGTGACCCCGTTTTCGTACAGCGGATGGAAAGAATATCAGGTGGGCGTGCAGAAGAACATTTTGGATAATGCGGCGAGCGCGTCGTTGACGGCGGGAAAAGACTTGAAAGTGACGCGGCGGGGCACTGTGGCGTGGACGACGGTGCCGATGCATTTGAGCGAGAAGACCAAGGATGGGAAGAGCGTTGAGGCGGACTTGCGGTATACGGGGATTTGGGAGAAGCGGGGGAAGAGTTGGTTGCTGGTGCATGAGCATATATCGGCGCCGCTGGGGCAGTAGGGAACGCCAGGGCTAAAGCGTCGTTTCGAGCTGCGATGTTGCGGGACGGCTGAAGAGTTTGTATAGAAGCAATTTTCCCAGCGCTCACGCGCTGGGCTAACTTATGTCGCGCCTCCGGCGCTGGACTTTGAGAATTGTAACAGTTTCATTTAGCCAGAAAATTTCAAAGTTTGAGAGCGGGTATAGGGCGTGTTTCCGTGGGGTGGCGATGTTGCCGCGATCCCTCCACTACACACGAAGCGTGCTCCGGTCGGGATGACAGTTTGGTAGTGATGGGTCGATTGCACCTCAGGGGCGAAAGCCCCGTTTTGGGCGCGATGTTGCGGCACGGCTGAAGCCGTGCCCTGACTTCGGGGAGAGTTGGCGTAGAATTCTGTGGTGTGGAATACATTGAGATTTTATTGGATGGCGGCGCGAGGGTATCGATTGCGGCCGTGGGCTAGTCCTTATTTGCAGTGGCGGCTGGAAACATTCCTAGGAAACGAAGCGAAGGAATTGGATGCGCGGAAGTTTTTGGCGCTGAGTTGGAAATATCGCGCGCGGTTGCGGTCGTTTTCGGATTGGGCGGCGGAGAGACGGAAGGCGCAGAGGAAGAGGCGGTAGGCGGTCGTCGGTAGGATTCCCAGAAAATTGCGGGTGTGGCTCAGGGGCTGAAGTCGCTTTGGGATGGGTGTGAGTTGGCGGTGCTAGGTTCCGGGGGAACCGCGCCATTCAACTAGGACTGAAAATAATCTTCTAGACGCGAAGGTGGTTGCGGAGTTCGCGGACACGCCGGCACGTTCCGGCGAGTAAGAGATGTTA
>JBAVNY010000280.1:0-4644 GCA_049691535.1 Candidatus Acidiferrum sp. | reverse complement strand
CCTTCATCCAGGCGATGAAGGCTATAAAGCCATGGCCTATTCCATCGACTTGGCCCTCTTTCAGGAAAAGTAGCTTGGAAAAGCGAATCTCGAATACCGGCAACTCCGTTTCATTCAGACGCTGGGTGCGTTACAAATAACTATGCATCGATGGAATCCTCTTCTTACCACAATCGCAGCAGCCTTTTTGCTCCTCTCGCGCCCTGCCGCTGGCCAGTCTCCTTCTCCCTCCCCTAATTCTTCGCCGGCAGACGCGATTGCTTTGCAAAATCAGGGAAACCTGCCGGCAGCCGAAGAAGCTTGGCGATCCGTAACTCGAAGAAATCCAACGATGCTGGCGCTTTTGCTAGTTTGGGAGTCGTTCTTTCCAGTGAACAGAAATATCCCGAAGCTGTTACGGCGTATCGCAAAGCGCTCACGCTGGACCCGCATCTTCCAGGCGTGCAACTGAATTGGGGATTGGCGGAATTCAAACAAGGTCACTTTGAAGCTGCGATCCCACCCTTAAAAGCCGCCATGGCCGCCGATTCGCATGGCATGCAAGTGTCAGCACTCCTCGGATTGAGTTATTTTGGCGCTAAACGATTTCCGGATGCTGTGAAATATTTGCAGCGAGCTGTAACTCTCGATCCCAACAATAAAGAACTGCACCAGTCGTTGGCACAAAGTTGCCTTCTGGCAAAAAACTTTCAATGTGCGTTGGAAGAATTCCGCATGCTTGGCGAAATGGATCCGGATTCTTCATCGGTCCACGTGCTTACCGGCGAAGCGCTCGATGGCCAGGGAAAGACCGCGGAAGCCATCGTGGAATTTCAGAAAGCCGTAGATCTGTCCCCCGCGAACCTAATCTTCATTTTGCACTCGGCTATCTGTATTGGAAATCGCAACGCTTTAACGAGGCCGTGGCCGCCTTCCAAAAGGAGTTGGAAGTCGTTCCAGAAAATGCTCAAGCCATCCTCTACTTTGGTGATGTTGCCATGAAGAATGGCGACTACCAGAAGGCGCTTGCCCTGCTCGTCCAATCCAGCAGGCTTCAGTCCGACAACCGCCTCGCCTATTTGGATATGGCCCGCATTTTCGTGGATCAGAAACAGTATGAACAAGCGCAGACCGCTTTGCTCCAGGCTATCCAATTGGATCCCTCAGAACCCGATGCTCATTTTCGCCTTGGCCATGTATATCAGCAGATGGGCGATACAGCCGACGCCGAGAAAGAATTCGCTAAAGTCCGCGAGCTCAAGCAGAAAAAAGATCCCGAAGCCGGAAAAACCCCAAAAGCTCAAACGGCCAACCCGCAAAACTAAGCCCTGCTATTCCGGCAGATGTTCCTCGCCGGTAATCATAAATGCTGCTTCCACCACCGGCACTCCCGTTCCCGGCTGTCCCCCGCCAATCGAGAGGCTATAGGAACCCGCGCCAATTAGCCTGTCCCCGGACTCGTTCACATGGCTGAGGCTTCGTGGGTCGATCACCAAGCGCACATGTTGCGTTGTGCCCGCAGGAATGTGCATGCGCTGGAAGCCACAAAGCGCACGGATAGGAGCTCCAGGCAGTTTCGGATACATTAAATAGAGTTGCACGACCTCGTCGCCGTCGCGCTGGCTGGTATTTTTCACGTCAGCATCCACGGTGAGCGACTGACCTGCCTTCAGGTTCGCGGTCGAGAGCTTAAACTTGCCGTATTCGTATTGCGAATAGCTCAGACCGTACCCGAAAGGAAATAGCGGCGTGCCTTGAAAATACCGATACGTGCGGTTGGCCATCGAATAGTCTTCGAACGGCGGCAGAGCACTCACGCTGCTATAAAAGGTAAGAGGCAGGCGTCCGGCAGGATTGTTGATTCCGGCCAAACTTTGTGCGACGGCGGCGCCTCCTTCTTCTCCCGGGTACCACGCTTCGAGAATCGCATTCGCGTGCTGCTTGGCCCAATTAATGCTAAGTGCGCTGCCATTCAATAGCACCACCACCAGCGGTTTGCCTGAAGAAGCCACAGCGGCCAGCAAGTCTTCTTCCGGCTTGGGCAAATCGAGAGTGGTTCGATCTCCGCCTTTGAACCCTTCTTCACTGACCGCCATTTCCTCGCCTTCCAATTCGCTGGTTAGACCCACGACAGCTACTACGACATCAGCGGCTCTGGCGGCGGTAATGACCTCAGGCGAAGGCCTGGGATCGAATTTCGACCACACCAATTCGCCGGCTACATCGGACCCGGCCTTCGGTGCGTAATCGACCCGCAACGCATAAGCCTTGCCTGCTTCAAATCGCACATGACCTAGCTTCGCGTCGCGCCCATTTCCTCCGTACGCCATGGTGAAAATTTTGCCATCCAGCCACACCCGCAGAAATCCTGCTCCTCGAAACCCGAAGTAATATTCTCCGCTTTCCACTGGAGTGAAAGTCGACTCCCAACTCACGGCGAACGATGTATCCTGCGCGACTTCTGCCGGGACGGATGCACTGATACCTATGGCTGGTTCTTTGCGACTCACCAGTGGAGTTTGTTTCGCATTGCTGCTGATAAAAGCGAGCATGTCTTTCACGGAATAGTAATCGGCGCGCACACCCGGTTGCCCACCGATCGAAAGTAGATTGTCGGGCACTCGCGAAGCTGTCTTGCTCAAGAACTGCGTGCCAGCAACATAATTTACGACCGCTTTGGGTAACTCGCTTTTCAGCCCTTCGAGAACAGAAACCGTGTGAATCGGCGTACCGTTGTAATTGCCCAGCAGCACGGCGGTCTGTTCTGCCAGGGGGCCGACCACCAGCATCTTCGTTCCCTCCGCTTTTAGCGGGAGAATGCCATCGTTTTTCAGTAGCACCATAGATTCGTTGGCGAGCTTGCGCGCCATGGCACGGTGTGCTGGTCCGTCCAAAAGCGATTCATCGATCTTTGTATACGGAACCATCTCCGGAGGATCAAACATTCCCAGCTGAATTCGCGCCGTAAATAGCCGTTTCAACGACACGTTGATATCCGCTTCGCTCAAATAGCCCTGTTTTACGGCCTCAATGTACGGAGCATAGTCGTGATCGTCGGTGACTTTCGCTGTGAAGTCGATACATTCATTGTCCATGCCGGTCTTAAGGCTGATTGCCGACGCTTCGGCTTGCGACGGCTTATAGTGGTGGCCGCTGAAAATGTTGCGCACCGCTTCGCAGTCCGATACCACGTAGCCCTTAAATCCCCACTTGCTCCGTAATTGCTCCACCAGCAGGAAATCGTTCGCGCAAGCCGGCTGTCCATTGATGCTGTTGTACGCGCACATCACCGAGGCCGCTTTACCTTCCGTTACTGTGGCGCGAAACGCGGGTAGGTACGTGTCCAGTTCATCGTGCTTGCTTACTGTTACGTTTGCGGCGTGGCGCGTGCTCTCCGGCCCGCTGTGCACCGCGTAGTGCTTCGGCGTGGCGATCGCGCGGTAGTAGCGAGCGTCGTCTCCTTGCATTCCTCTGACGAACGCAACGCCCATGCGAGCCGTCAGGAATGGATCTTCTCCGTATGTCTCCTGGCCCCGGCCCCAGCGCGGATCGCGAAAGATGTTGATGTTCGGTGCCCAGAAATCAAGTCCTTCAAACATATTGCTGTGACCTGCCCGGACATCCTGAGCATGTTTGATCCGCCCTTCTGTGCTGATGGCCACAGCCATCTCATGGATTCCCGGCACATCAAATGTCGCAGCCAATCCGATCGGCTCGGGAAACTCCGTGGTTCCGTCCACCGCTACACCGTGCAGCGATTCGCTCCACCAATCGTAAGCGGGAATATTCAGCCGCGGTATTGCACGCGCCTGGTTCACCAGTTGCGACGCCTTCTCTTCCAAGGTCATGCTCGAAATCAGGTCCTCCACTCGCTTCTCGGTCGGCACAGCCGGATTTAAATAGGCAGGATCGTTCTTGGTACCTTGTGCCCAGACGTGTGCGTTAGCAAACAATAAGGTCGCCAACAGAACCATCCGAGTGGACAGGCGTCGCGTGCAGCGGTTCCGTTCCATCGTTTTCTCCTGAAAAACCATCATCCGGCCACCCGAAAGCAGACCCCTCTCGGCCTTGCCCTCTACAAATATTTGGTGAAGAAGCCTGTGGCTGCCAGAACCCCGCTATGCTAGCATACCCGCCAACGTTAGCGTACACGACATGCGGTTCTGCGCCTGCAAGACAATTCCGTATCCGCGCTCTCTCCCGGAGAGACGGAGCACCCCCGGAAACTTGCCTGCTAGGCTGGAGCGTTTCGACGCGGTCAGAACTCGACGTGACGCAGGGCGACGAGGTGCCTCAGTACGGGCAACTCGTCGCCTTCATTACCCTGAAATGCGTTGCCGCCTCGTTCCGCGCGTGCTTGACCCTAGCAGCATACCGGCATACGCTCGTTTTTCGATTTGCAACTGTCCATGAACTCTCGTTCACACCTGCTACGCTCGATCCTCTCCCTCAGCGCCGCTCTTTTTATCTTTTCGGTTCCTGGCCGAGGCCAGGATTCCGGGGACCAGGGCACCCTCATCCAGGGCGATCGCGCCGAGATTTCTGTAACGGTGCGCAGCTCCTCCGGTGAGATCGTCATTGCTCCGGCAACTGTCAAGCTTCTCAAAAACGGAATCCCTAGTGATCAGTCATCGACCTCTCACGGACGCGCCTTCTTTATCCCAC
>JBAVNY010000279.1:0-2628 GCA_049691535.1 Candidatus Acidiferrum sp. | reverse complement strand
CACGCGAGAGTTAACGGAGCGGACAGGGGATGCGTGGTTCCGTCGTTATAAAGTTCCAATGCCGTGAATGGCACTGTCGAACCGACTGAAACGCTAGGCGCCGTTGGCGTTGTTGCACCCACATCTTGAATCACCAGAGACACCGGTACTGCAGTCGCCGTAACCGTCAATGTCGCCGCCGGGGAAGACGTCACTCCGCCAGAAGCCGCTGTGATCCCGCTGGTGCCCGCCGTAAGACCCGTCGCTAGTCCCGCTGCAGAAATACTCGCCACCGCTGGCGTCCCAGAGGCCCATATCGCCGTGCTCGTAATATCATTCATCGACTTATCCGAATACGTTGCAATTGCTTTGTACTGCTGCGTATTCGTCACCACAATCGAAGCCGTCGCTGGCGTAACCGCAATGCTTACCACCGTCGGCGCCGTCACCGTCAAGGTAGCCGGAGCAGACGTTTTCCCCGCAGCCGTCGCGGTGATGTTCGAACTTCCCGTCGCCACCGCCGTGGCCAAACCGCTCGCCGCAATGGTTGCCACGCTGGTGCTCGACGATGCCCACGTCGCCGAACTCGTCAGGTCTTTCGTGCTGTTATCCGAATATGTCCCGGTCGCCGTAAATTGCTGCGTCGCACCCGCGGCGATCGACGCCGAGGCCGGCGTAACCGCGACACCCGTCAGCGTCACACCACTGCTGCCCCCGCACCCAACAAGGAATGAGAAGCACAGCACAAAACACGCTGCCAACCCCAGTGCACGATAAGTTCTATTCATAACGCCTCCTCAGCGCAGGGAACCAAAGGTCTCCAGAGACATGGCGTACACTTCGGGCCATTACGAAATGGGCGGCGGGTTACTATCTGCGGGGCCCCACTCCGAACATACACGTCGGAAGCCAGACTGCCTCTGTTCGCTAGAACGATACTGGAATCCACGCCACCGGGCAAAGTATCTCTCACGTCAGCGATGCTGTTTCAATTAACAGCACCATGTTTCATTTGCGCCGATTCTGACCAAGGTCTGACTCATACGACTAGCTTTCCGGTTTGTCGCTGCTCCTCTTTGAAAAGTTCATCTCGCACCAGCGCCAACAAGTCTTTATCAGTCTTTTCTCATCCAGACCTTGGTTTGCCAATTGCTTCACCTCTCTGTGCCGGCTTGTCACGCACCAAGGTGGAGATTATGAAACGTTTCACAATCCTATTTACACTCCTGCTCGTCTTTCCTCTTTGTATCCGATCCCAGGAGAACACCACTTCAGATAACGCCGCTTCCAAGTCACCCACGGAACGTCAGCCACCAATCGCTGCAGGCAGAACTTCTGCGTTCTCCCTAATCGAGACTCCCAAGCCCAAGATAAATGTCGACGAAGCGAGCGCCTGCCCCGAACGTGCCGGCAAACCGTGCGCCTTGATTGGTGGACGCCGCTACTACCCGGACGCGTGGGGCTTAGCCCACCACAATCGTAATTGGCGCGAAGCCATGCTCACTCCCGTCATGCTCATCGGCGCGGGCCTATTGATAGCTTCCACCGTAGCCGACGATGAGACCACCAACTCCTGCATCACCGCACACACCTGCTCCGAGGGCAATCCCTTCTTTGGCAAGAATCCGTCTCGTGCCCTGATGTATGGAGTTTCCATCCCCATCAATGCCGGCGTAATTTTCTTCTACGCAAAAGAAAAGCGCCACGGCCGTGGTTTTCCAGGCTTCATTTCCATGTGGTGTCTAACCATGCTCCACACCTCTGCAGCCGCGCATAACGCCTCGACTTGCTGAACCGGGCACCCGCCACGACCGCGCGAAACATTCTTTCTACCATTCATGCGACCATTAACTGCCACTAGCATCCAACGCTCTGGCCCTTATGACTCGATTCCAAACTGCAGAAGACCGCCGCCTCGAAGAATCCCGTCTGCGCACCAAACACTGGAAGCGCTGGGGTCCTTACGTGTCCGACCGCCAGTGGGGCACCGTTCGCGAAGATTACAGCGCCTATGGCACCGCCTGGGATTATTTTCCCTTCGACCATTCCAATTCGCGCGCCTATCGCTGGGGTGAAGACGGCATCGGCGGCATTTGCGACCGCCATCAGATGATCTGTTTCTCGCTAGCCCTTTGGAATGGCCGCGATCCCATCCTGAAGGAACGCCTCTTTGGTCTCTCCGGCACGCAAGGCAATCACGGCGAAGATGTCAAAGAATATTATTTCTATCTCGACTCCACGCCGACGCACAGCTACATGCGCATGCTCTACAAATATCCTCAAGCCGAATTCCCGTATCAGTGGCTTGTCGAAGAAAATGCCAAGCGCGGTCGCAGCGCTCCTGAATTTGAGTTACTCGACACCGGCGTATTTGCCGAGAGCCGCTATTTCGACGTGCTCATCGAATATGCCAAGGGCGACGTCGAAGACCTGCTCATTAAAATTAGCGCCACCAATCGCGGCCCCCAGCGCGCTCCCCTTCATCTTCTGCCCACGCTGCTCTTCCGCAACACCTGGTCTTGGGGTGGCGATCCGCGTCGTCCGGTAGCCCGCCAATCACCTAACGTGCCCGGTGCCGTTTGCGCCGAAGTCGAGCACTGGGAATATGGCAAGCGCTGGCTCATTGCCTGCGGTCAACCCAAACTCCTC
>JBAVNY010000278.1:0-15842 GCA_049691535.1 Candidatus Acidiferrum sp. | reverse complement strand
CGGGTGGTCCGTAGCGGCTCATCGAGAGGGAAAGTATGAAGACTTGGCAGAAGGTCGGGATAGGTCTCGGCGGATTGGCCGTGGCGGCGGGTATTGTGGTGTTTAGTATCAACCAGGCAAATAAGGGCGTGGTGACGGTGCAGACCGCGAAGGTGACCAAGCAGGATGCCCTGGTTTCCGTAGTCACCGCCTCGGGCGAAGTGAAGCCGCGGACATACACCAACATTACCGCGCAGGGATACGGCAGAATCACGGAAATCCTGGTACATGAGGGCGATCACGTCAAGAAGGGCGATCGCCTGCTGTTGCAGGAAAATATTCAGGCTAACGCTGACGTGCAAGCGCAGTCGGCAATGATCAACTCCAATCAGTCGGGAGTGCAGGCGGCGGACGCGAGTTACCGAGCAGCACAAGCCGATCTGACGCAACAACAAGCCAACCTGGAAAAGGCCAAGCTGGACTTTGACCGCGGGCAGGGACTTCTGAAGGATGGTCTAATCCCTAAGCAGGACTTCGATCAACGCAAGACGGCTTACGATGCGGCCGTGGCTGCCGTCGAGGCATCTCGCGCACGGGTGATGGCGCAAAAGGCGCAGATGGAGCAGGGTCGCGCAAACTTGGACCAGAGTAAGGCGGTGCTGGTGCGTACCAAGGACGTTCTGTCGAAGACCACCTATCTCTCGCCGATCAACGGAATTGTCAGTTATTTGCCGGTGAAGGTGGGCGAATACGAAGTCCTGGGTATGCAGAATGCCACCGGTAGCTTCTTGATGACGATTTCGGATATGTCGACAATCACCTCGGAAGTGAAGGTCGACGAGACCGACATCGTGAATGTAAAAATCGGGCAGGACGCCGACGTAACGATTGACGCCGTGCCGGGCAAAGTGTTCAAGGGCAAAGTGACGGACATCGGGTCGCAGGCCGTTTTGCGCACTTCTGGTCTGGCCACGACGCAAACGACGACCAGCAATCAGGAAGCGAAGGACTTTAAGGTCGTAGTGACGCTGGACAGCCCGCCGGAAAATCTGCGGCCCGGGCTTTCGACCACCGCGAAGATCAAGACGGCGGAAAAGAAAAATGTGGTGGCGATTCCGATTCAAGCTCTCGCCGTTCGCTCGCGCAAAGATCTGGATGAAGCTGCGAAGAATGGCAAGAAGGACAGCGGCAACGTGACCTTGGCAGCTCCGCCTCCGTCGGCTTCGGGAACTGATCCCAAGAAAGACGAAGTGCAGGGCGTGTTTGTGGTCAACGGGAAGAAGGCGTTTTTCCGCCCCGTGGAAACCGGCATCTCTGGCGTGACGGACATTGAAGTCACCAAGGGCTTGCAGGAAGGCGACGAAATTGTCACCGGAAGCTACAAGGCGCTGCGTACCTTAAAGCCCGAGGCGCAAGTAAAGGTGGATAACACCGCGCCAAAGAAGATGGAAGAAGAACCGAAGTAAGCAGCAACGCCTTATCTAGCTAGAGAATTAGACAGGGAGAAGAACATGGCCGTGGAGATCACGTCTTCGGAATCGTACCGGCAAGACCTTGTAGACGCCGGCGTAGTGATCCGCACGGAAGGGCTCGCCAAGGTGTATGAAATGGGCTCGGAACAAGTGCATGCCTTGCGCGGCATTGATCTGGAAATTCACAAAGGCGAATACGTGGCCATCATGGGCCCATCAGGCTCGGGGAAATCCACGCTGATGAACCTGATCGGGTGCCTCGATTCGCCGAGTTCCGGCCGATATTGGCTGGCGGGGCGTCTGGTCAGCGAATTGGATGACGATGAACTGGCGTACATTCGAAACAAGGAAATTGGTTTCGTGTTTCAAACGTTTAATCTGCTGCCGCGCGCCACAGCACTGCATAACGTCGAACTGCCTCTGATTTATAGCGGGACCCCCGCTGAAGCGCGAGTCGAGAAGGCCAAACTGGCTTTACAACGCGTCGACCTGACCCCGCGCATGAATCATAAGCCCAATGAGCTTTCCGGCGGCCAGCGCCAGCGTGTAGCCATTGCGCGTGCCTTGGTGAATGATCCTTCGATCGTGCTTGCCGACGAACCCACGGGAAACCTGGATTCGAAGACCGGCGAAGAAATTATGAATTTGTTTGCAAATCTACACCAGCAGGGCAACACCATCATTCTGGTGACTCACGAAATGGACATCGCGCAACACGCGCACCGCGTTATCTTCATTCGCGACGGTCAGATTGCTTCCGACGAAAAAGTGGTGAAGAAACAGGAAGTTCCCGCAGTCCACTCGTCTTAATCCAAATCGACTAAACGAACTCGCAACTCAGTTTTGCGCATTGCCGTCAATAGCACATCGTGTGCGCGTTGTTGCCCACTTCTCAACGGGTAATGACGGCGGCATGCGAAGGGTCAGCTTCGAGCAGCGGGTCTGGAGCCGCTAGATACGTGCGAGAGAGGCGGTCGTGCCAGGTAAGCCCGTCTTCATCCCAGAGCGCCCAAAGAAATCCCAGGAATAAGGTGCCCGCAGAAAGCAGATAGCCTGCAGCGCGCAAGGCAAACTGCCGCGGCGTAGGAACGTCTCCCGAAAAGCTGACTACTTGCAGGCCGCGAATCATCATGCCCGGAGTAGTGCCCCCGAAAATTGTGAACAAGCCGAAGTACTGCAAATACACAAAGGCAAAGGTGAAAAAGCAAATTGTCGCGCTGAGCTTGCTGAAGGTGAATTGTCCGCCGAGCGATCCGAACAGAGCCAGGAAACCGCCGTACGCGAACGCCAGGCAGGCTCCGTCGATGAGCGCGGCTTTGCGCCGCTCGTGCAGCGATGCGGAAGGATACAGACTGCATTCCGCGGTGTTCAAGGGTGCAGTGGAAACTTGAGGTGCTTCCTCTTCCGATTGAGGAGGCACGGACACGTCGATCAGCAAGCGAGGTTCTTCCGGTTCCTGGCGCTTGGGAGGACGACCAATGGCGATCGTAAACGCGAAGTCGTCGGGACGCGCGGATACTGATCGCTCCTCTTCGGCCACTTGCACGGCCGCCGCGGGAGATGCAGGCGCGGAGCGCTGGTCCTCAAAGGGCAGACGAGTTTGCGCGGCATTCGCGGTTGCCGGAGATTTGCGCCGCTTGGCGCGATAGGCCTGAAGGCGCTGGTCGAGTTCACCACGCCATTCGGGAGCAGTCCCCTCATCCAGCGCAAGAATACCTTCCACGCGAAGGGATCCCTGCGAGTTTGCGAGGTCTGGAGTGCTACAGAACGTACATTGGTGCACGCCCGAGGCAAGCACCGAGCCACACTGAGGGCATATTGTATTCACCGGTTTGTTTTGCGCTGCGGACGCTCACTCCGGTGAGGAGTAGACGTGCTGAGAATATCACAGAAGAAAAACTTTGCAGAGAAAGAGAGCGAAAGAAGTTGCGTAAGAGATATCAAGGAAAGAGATTACAGGTCGACTTGCTGCGCCAACATCTCTCGGCTGAAGGCGATGCGGCGATCCAGGGCGACGGCCGCAAAATAGGCGCAGCCCGCCCGCTCCTGCTCTGCCCAGGGCTGCAGAGCGGGGACCATGCGAAGCAACGTGGCTTGAGCGAAGTTCAAGATCGAGTAATAAGCGCCAACGGCGTGCAGTCCGGGGCGATCCTGCGGGCGTTCGGGACAAAGCTGGAGCAATTGCATCACCCGCGCGTAATCGCGTGGCGAGGCTCCGGAATGAATTCCGGTGACGTCGCGGACTTCTTCGGAGAGCACATGCCGGGACGACGAAGCCATCAGCGATCGGCAATAGGATACGAAGAACATTAACAAGGTCGCGACCGAGAAAACGAAGATGAACACGGCCATCATCGAGGCACGACCACAAGACTCGCCGGTGCTAGGCGGGTTTCTTCCGTATGACGGACAATCGTCAGCGACCAAGCCAGAGGCAGCAGGCAGCCCAGCAGCGGATCGACATACTTCAAAATATCATCGTAGCGATCCGTGAAATTCTTCAGCGCATAACTTGCCGCGCAGGCACTGAAATAAAGGCCCAGAGAAAGAATGAACTGCACCAGGCGGGTGCGGGTTTCGCGTAATTTCAACACCGCTCCCCACAGCAGGTAGGTAAGCACCAAGCCGACGAAATAGAGATTCTGCGCAAGCTGGTAGGCAAAGTCTGTCGAGAGCCGGTCAGCAGATTGCGCGACAACCGAGTAAGAAAACGCGGCGGTACCCAGCAGGAGAACCACAGCAGCAAGCCGCAAATGCTTCGCGAACTGTAATTCGCCGAGCACATCGGCGAAGAGACTGATTACCGCAACGTACAGCGCCAGGGTCAGCAGCGCATCGGTGTAAAAATAAAAATAGCGATATTGATCGGTGTCGACTCCGAACCCGCTCAGAATCAAATACCAACGGCCAGTGTCGCTCAGAACAGACAACAGCATATAGAGGTTCAAGAAAAAGTAACGAAGGAAGGACCTCCGGGCGAGCGAACACACCACCACGGACAGCTCAAGAGCTGTGCCCAGATAGCAAATAATGAGCGTTGCTGAACCTAGCATTAGACCTTTTTGCCCGGTTCAGCGATCGCGTTGAAGATTACGCGATTAGAACCGGCCAGTCGATGGCTTCGGACGAGTTGGCGTCGGTGCCGTGCCGTTTGCGGTCAGGATCGAGCCCTTCGCGTGGGACATTACAACTGTCTTAAGTCCCATCGCCCCAACCAGAATGCCCATCGCCAAAGTAATCGCACTTAATCTACGTGACATTGTGCCTCCGAGGTAACTACCACAATCGGAGTACACTCTACCCTGAATCAGGGTAGTGTCAAGTAGGACACATCACGAGGGCGTGCCAATGCATTAACAGGAAGCCCTCCGTCCCTTTCGCCATAGTTTCGCTTAGCGAGAAGAATCGGCACTTCCTGATGTCGAAACGATACTTGGCTAGGAGGAGGAGCAACAACAGTACGCCGGTCCTACCTGATTGGTACTAAAGTACTACCGGTTCAGTGCGTACACTCCCACACGCCAGCGACACTAACGTACCACTCACTCACGAAGCGCTGCTCGCGGATGGCAGTGGTCCCCTTTGCTTGACAGTGCTATTCATACTTCGTAGCATCAAGAATTGGCTTCTGGCCGGCGTAGCTCAGTGGTAGAGCGAGGGTCTCATAATCCCTAGGCCGTGGGTTCGATTCCCCCCGCCGGCACCAATGGTCTTCCGACGTATCCTGCTTTCTCACTCATTCTTAAGCTTATAAAGCGGTCCCGTGCAGCTAAATTGACAGTCCGCTTGATGTACTTCAGCATAGGCCAACTTGATCCTCACAACTCATCCGAGCGAACGGCCCGATCTGGTGCTGGTAAATCCTGTCGCCGGCGTTGGACGAGCCAGAAGAGCTCTGCCAGCGCTGCAGCGATTCGCGCAAGAAACTGGTTGGCGCGCGGATTTCCAAATTACCACCAGCGTGGAAGACTTGCGCCAGCGTGCGAGTGACGCAGCACAGGCCGGACGGTCCCGTATCTTTGCGGTGGGAGGAGACGGGACGTTTCAAGTTTTGGTAAACGCCGTTGGCGTGCACTCCGACATTATTCTTGGCCTAATTCCCGCGGGCGGAGGCAACGATCTGGCACTTTCCCTGGGCATCCCGCTGGACACCGTGGCCGCAGCGCGTTTGCTTCTCGAAGGCACTGTCTGTTTGCTGGATGCCGTACAAGTCAAAACCGCGGACGGCGTGGCGCGACTGTATACCGGAGGAGGGGGAGTCGGCCTGGATGCCGAGGCATCACGCTATGCAGGCGGAATTTATCGCAATGTGCGCGGGCGGATGCGCTACGTACTGTCCGCGCTACGCGCGCTAGCCGGTTTTCATTCCATGCACGTGCGCGTGCAAACCGACGCCGGACATGAAATGGATATTAAGGGACACGCGTTGCTGGTAGCTGTGTTGAACACTCCAAGCTACGGTGCTGGCGTGCGATTGGCTCCTGGCGCCAGCATGGACGACGGAAAACTTGACCTGGTGTTACTGGACAACTTGGGATTTTTCGAGGTGCTCACCATGCTGCCAGCGCTGCTGCGAGGAGACGTTCACACCAAGCGATTACAGCGGCGGGCCGTAAAGCGAGTACGGATCGAGACAGATCGCCCATGTGCATTCCATGCGGACGGCGAAATCGTCGGAGCAACACCGGTGGAAGTAGAGATTGTTCCAAGTGCGCTACGAGTACTGTGCCCGCGTCAACAACAACGGTGAGTTATTCGTTCGAAGCCACGACTGGGGAACGGGTGTCGATGACATCGGCCGTCGCGCCTTTCTTTTTCTTCTTGTAGTGACGACGAGAAACGCGCCCAAGTCCGGGGTGAACTCTTTCAACTGATTCCATCCAATGTTATAGGTCTGATTGATGGCCCAGCCGAGGAACAGCCCTTTCTCATCGCGGTCTTGTTGTGGATAGTAGAGAAGCGAAATACCGGCCTGCCCCATTTGTCCCGCTAACTGCGAAACGTTAACCGTCGACTTGCCACTATCCGTGCGACAGATCAACACGCGAGACGCTGCACAGCCAATGCGTTTCCAGGCCGACCCTTTGCCGCGCCGAAAGTACCGAGGATCCTGGTGCAATGCCGTGGGAAGAATTCCGTAAATCAAGAAACTACCCGTAAATTGGTCCCCTTCTTGCGCCAAAAACCGTTCTCCGAAAGCTCCCCAACCTTGACCGTAGTGCGGAATACCATTCGCGGCTTGCGATATGGCCGCTTGCAACACATTCCCGAAATGCGCGCTTTCATCGAAGAACTGGTGCCACGCAATGGTGAATTTGTCTTTTGGCGTGAGTGGACCTTGATTTTCCGGCTGGTCGTTGGCCGTCATGAAGTTCGGGATGATGTAGAAAATTCGCTTGGGTACTTCATCTTTGCTGTGATCTACGGGCCCGATGTTCTCCTTGGGGGGAGTGGGCAGCGGCATCGGGTCCTGGGTGCTTTGTGGATCGGGAGCAATTTTAGGCGTCGGGCTGTCTGGTTTCCGCTTCGAAAGCGGCACGGCTTGTCGGGACCAGCGTCAAAAACAACACCAATGCGATATAAAGTCGAAAGGGTCTTGCCATCTTTCCTGCTGTCCTCAATTTGATTCTGGGCAGGATTGTTTGATGCCGCGAATGTGAGCTTTTGGCGTACCGCCATCACGTATATTTGAGTTTCGAACGAACCGACGCATTCAAATAGTCGCGTGAAAACTAAGACTTCTTCCGATCGATCTTCAAGTCCAGGATCATGTCTTTGCGGTTGTCAAAGGAAGACAGGGTGCGTGCATTCGACTTTGACCCTTCGAATTCCGCGTGAACTTCATAATCCGCGTTGGGATCCAGTCCGCTAAAACGATAAGTCCCGTCGCTATCGGTAAAGCGGCTGGTCACCGCATTGGTCCGCAAATTCTTCAGAAAAACCACGCTCCCGGCGATGGGGTTCTCTGATTTATCGGTTACAACCCCATGAAGGGTTCGAAGTTGCGGCTCCTTGTCCTTCTTATCCTGCGCTGCGCCGGCTGCAGCAAACAGCAACAGGGTCAGGCAAATCAGCACGCTACGGCGGGCTAATATCATGGCTTAACTCCATTCTTAGCCGAGTTCACGGGTTCCAGCTTGATAGAGAACCGTTGCTGGGTGTCGCCGTTTGCGGTGGTCACCGGCTTGGTCTGATCTTGATATTTTTTCACGTGTACCAACACTTCGTATTCGTGCCCCTCCGGCACGCGCAAGGCAAATTCCCCGCGCGAGTTCGTGGCGGTTTGCCAGCGGTATTTTTTTTCGTCTTTGCGGCGGACGCGAACGTCCACTCCGGGAAAAGATAGCGCGTTCTCATTAAAGACCGTGCCGATTATCAAGTAACCCGGAATAGGCTTGGTGGGTATGCCCTTGGCCGGCGGCGTGACACCAGGAGCACCCGAGGGAGGCACGGACGGCTGTGTTGGTGGGACCGGCGCGACTGGCTGAGCAGGTTGCTGCGTCGCAAACGCAGGGTTCCCTGCGAAGGACAGGATTGCAAAAAGGAGTAGGACAGCGGTGGTCATCCGTGAGCGTATGTCGGCTGAATCGGTCCTTCCATTAAATGGCCTCCCAGAGCGTCGAGGATGCCTGAGACAGTTGAGAGGGACCGCGCCTACTCTTCGTCGTCCTCATCGTCGTCATCATCATCGTCATCGTCGTCATCATCGGGAAGATCGCCGTCTTCGTCGAAATCCTCATCGTCCTCTTCCTCGACCTCGTCTTCGTCGTCATCTTCCTCGACTTCGTCGGAAATCGGATTCAGAGCGACCGGATGAGTCTGCGACACCTCGAGTTCGGTCTCACATTCGGGGCAGCTGAGGATCTCTCCCTCCTCGACTTCGTCTTCATCCACATCAATTTCCGCGGAACACTCAGGGCAGCGGAGCACGTCTCGATCCTCCGTGTTGATCTCGATACAGGTGTGGCGTCGGCCTCGCGAATGCCACCTGCGGCGTATTATATACCGCAGCCGGACAACTACGTGGACACTTGCCCGCCGCTTCCAGTGTAACCCAACCGGTCGAGCGATAGAATGGTATCCCAGTGGCCAAAGAATACCCAGAGCGACCGGTGGTGGGCGTTGGCGGAGTGGTCATCGAAGATGGCCGCGCACTGCTGATTCGTCGCGGCAGCGAACCCCTGCGCGGGCAGTGGTCGATTCCCGGAGGAACGCTGGAACTTGGGGAATCGTTACAAGAAGGCGTAGCCCGCGAACTGCTCGAGGAGACCGGTCTCGAGGTGCGGGTGCTCGACCTGATCGAGGTGTTCGACCGCATTTTCGTGGAACCTGCGCTCGGTGGTGGCGGCACCACGGAACGTCCCAAGTATCACTACGTGATTGTCGATTATTTGTGTGAACGCATCAGCGGCGAGGCGATCGCTGCCAGCGATGTTACGGATGTGGTCTATGCGCGAGAGGATGAGTTAGAACAGTTTCGGCTGACCACCACCGCGACGCGTGTTTTGCAGCGTGCCTTTGCCATGGATCGAGAACGGCGCGCCGTACGCTGAGTGAGATGCTTGCGGGATTTCTCTATCTACTTAGAGAGCTTCAGAAGTTCGATCGCGCCATTGGAATTGGTGAGCGACAACGTACAGCCCCCGTTGCCAATTTTCCCGTTCAGAGAGTCCCCGCCAATTTGACCAGACGTGGTCACCGGCAATTCGCTGTTGATATGCCCGAACGACGTACGGGCTGTCAGATTGAAGCCGGTACCTTCCGGAATTCGCACCTGAATCGGCGCAAAGGAAGTTTTTATGGTGATGTTTCTACAAGGAGCCGAAACACGCGCGGTAGAGACACTGACGGTTCCGTTCTGATTGTCGACCGAGATAGTTCCTGCAATGTCATTCAGTTGTACAGAACCAAAACTGGTTTTAGCCGTCACATCGCCATTGATCGAGGAAGCGGTTACAGAGTCGTTGGAATTCTCGACGGTCAGATGGCCGTTTACGCGCTGCACGCTCACTGAACCAAAACTCGTTTTGGCGTAGGCGTCGCCTCCCACGTCGTTCAGCACAATACGTCCGTTACCGGTGGTCGCTCTTACTCCTTTACGCAAGTCGCTCGCTTCGATGGAGCCAAAGGAAGTATTCACGTTGGTTTTTCCTTTTGCCTGGCGCACTCTGACGTTGCCGTTGGAATCTTCCACGTCCACAGCACCATTAATTTGCTCGAGCTCCACCTCACCAAAGGTGGTCTTCACGTAGACTTCGTCGCCGGTGGGGCCACCCTTCACACGCCCATTGCTCGCGGTGCATTTCACGTAGCCATTTACATTGGTAAAGCTGATGGCGCCAAAGCTGCCGGTGAGATGGGCGGAACCACTCACGGTGTTCACGTCGATGGCTCCGTTGCTGTTATTCACCGTCAAGGAGCCATGAATGTTTCGCGCGTTCACCGAGCCAAAGGAATTGTTCACGATAGACTCGCCCGCATCGGTGAGCTCCACCGACCCATTGCCTCCAGAAATTGTTACCGCGCCTTGCACATTGCTGACGGTGATGGATGCGAAGCGATCCTTGATATCAACAGCTCCTTTCACAGTAGAAACAGTGACGGCGGCATTGTTATTCACAATTGTGAGATCGCCCTCCGCGCCCGCGGCCTCAATCGTGCCGAAGGAATTGGTGAGTTTCATGGAACCGTTGTCGTGCAAGCTCAATTGTCCATGGCCATTCTCGATTTCTGCCCAGCCGCTGACTCCGCGAACTTCCACGTCGCCAAATCCGTTTTTGACCCACAGCTTGGCATCGCTTGGCACCGTAATATCGTAGTCCACCGAATACGAAGGTTTTTTCCCGATGCGGACATACCAGTTGTGCTCTGAGGGGTACACGGTGCGTATTTTTATTCCCGTCGCGTCCTGTTCCACCTCAATGCGAATCTGCTCGGCAAATTTCTGCGCTTCATCGTCGGTGTTGGCCTGGGTATGGATGCTGGCTGCGATGCGGACCTCGCGGCCGTTCTCCCCATGAAGATGAATATCTCCAAACTTGTGTTCGATGCTTACGGTTTGCTTCGGACCCAGCGTCAGAGTTTTTTGAAAATCGCGGGTGATGTTCTGCTGAGAATTTCTGGCCTGCAGCGCCACAGGGAGAACGAGAGCCGCTATCAACAAAAACGCAATCGAGATTTTATTCGCACGGACCGGGCGGCCGCAGCTCATCGCTTGCTCTCCAGTATTTCTTCCAAAGTGTCCTGCTTTTCCTGATACATGGCCAGAAGTTGCCGTCGCAGGTGCGCGTTGGATGGATTCTGTCCGGTCTCCAGCCGCAACTCGTCGATGGCCGAATCCAGCACCACTAATTTTTCACGATAGCTGGCCATCAGTGGTGAACTGGAATTGTCGAGTTGCGCTTTCGTTTCGGCTTCCAGCTTTTCGATGGCGCTGGCGTAAGCTTGTTCCGCACGCTCCACCTGGCCGAGTGCCGAGCCTTTCAGCAGCGGGCTTGACGCTGTGCGGATTTGCGCCTGGCGATGGATGTACAGATATCCGCCCGAAACTCCCAGTGTGACGATCAATACGCCAGCCAACGCCGTTTGCCAAAACACTGCCGTGGGACGCCAAAAAGAAAACCAAGCGCGCCATGAGTCGTGAGCTCGCGGAGCATCTGCCTGCGCCACCAGCGAGGACTCGATGCGTGTCCACAGCGCCGGACTTTCGTTGTACTCCCGCAGTTCTTGCGCTGCAACGCTCAACGCTCGCCACGCACTGATTTCTTCTGCGCAAATCTGGCAGCTTGCCGCGTGCTGCTCCAGCGCAGTCCATTCTTCCGGCGAGCCATCGAGGAAAATGCGTTCGCGATCCTTGCAATCGATGTTCACGGCGCGCCTCCAGCCTGAATACTGCGTGGCGGCTCCAGCATGGTGCGCAGATTTTTCTTGGCCTGGAACAATGTGTTCTTTGAGGCGGTTTCGGTGATTTCCAGCATCGTGGCGATTTCCGCGTGACGGAACCCTTCCACCTCATACAGCAAGAAAACGTCGCGCTGATGACGCGTCAATGTGGCCAACGCGCGTTCCAACGCCATGCGCAACGAAGGATGCGTGACCGGCGCGCGCGGTTCGGGACGCTTTGGGGCGTCCTCGGGCTCTTCATGCGAATGCTCTTTACGACGCACCCGGCTGCGGCGCAAATCGTAGCAGGTGTTCACCAGGATGCGGAACGTCCAGGTGACGAACGCCGATTGGCCGCGAAAGCTGGCGATGTTTCGCTGCACCTTCAAAAATGTTTCCTGCACCGCATCTTCGGCGTCGCTCGGCCCGCCAAGAATGTTGCGCGCCAGGTTTCTCATGCGAGCGCCATGCAGGCGATAGAGACGCTCGTATCCGCGCAGATCACCGGCCTGACAGGCAGCAGCGATCGCCAAGTCTTCGGAGTTCGCGCCCGCTTCGCGACTGACCCCCGCCTCGTTTTCGGAAGATTCCACTCGCGACTCCCCCTCGCGCGCCACCGCGGAGATTCTATGCCGCCAAGGTAGCGTAAGTCCCACCGATCCCATCACGTTCTCCTGAGGTATAGACGACCGACAGGAGGTAAACGTCAGGCCGGGTCTGAGAGGCTCGCAGAATCGTAAGCTCCTGCATCACAGGTAGTTAACGGAAATCACAGCAGAAAGGTTCCGGGGCGGGAGCCTTCTTTTCGCACCGGACTTTGTTTAGGAGCACTCGCCAGGAAGCGCGCCCCGGGTTCGCTCGCGTTTTTGGAATTCGCCAATGGCATTCTTCAGGTCGCCAGGCGTGAAATCGGGCCAGCGCTTTTCCAGGAAAACCAGTTCGGCAAAGGCGCATTCCCAAAGGAGAAAATCGGAAATACGCTGTTCGCCTCCGGTACGCACCAGCAGATCCACGTCGGTAGACCCGCCGCGCATCACTTCGGAAAGCACGCTGCCGAATGCTTCGCTGGTCAGGTCGGTCACCTTGTAAAATTTGCTGGCGGCTTGAAAAATACTTTGCCTCGCCGAGTAGTCGACAGCCAACCGCAGGTGCAGTTTCCTGCCTTTTGCGGTCAGCGCCTCCGATTCAATGATGGCTTCACGCAATGTGGGGGAGAGACGGTCGCGGCGCCCAATAACGCTCAGGCGAATGCCTTCGTCCAGGCAATGCGAAGTTTCGACCATCAGATACTCGTACAGGATTCGGAGGATGCCGTCGACTTCCGCCGCGGGACGCGCCCAGTTAGCAGAAGATAGGGTAAACATGGTGAGCGTGCCGATGCCCAGATGTGGCGCGCAACGGATCACCCGCCGCGCCGTCGCTGCCCCGGCGCGATGTCCTTCGGTTCGCGTCAAACCCCGCGTGGTTGCCCAGCGGCCATTGCCATCGCAGATGATGGCAACGTGGAGCGGATCCGCGGGAGAAATTACCGAGGTAGAAGCGACCGATTGGGATTGGGATACAGGACTAAGATGAGGAATGTTTTGCACCAGCATAACGCTTTCTCCGCCGCGAACTACGTAGTGTACTTTACCGCATAAAGTCGTCAGGCAAATTTTTTAGCGTTCGCGTGTCGCCCGAATCAGCGCTTCCATATGATCCAGATACCGCTCCAGCGCTTTGCGCCCCGCTGCTGCCAGCCGGTACTCGGTCTTTGGCAACCGCCCGTCAAAGGACTTGGTACACACGATGTAGTCCGCTTCCTCAAGTTTTCGCGCATGTACACTTAAATTGCCGTCGGTAGTCTTCAGCAGCGCCTTCAGTTCGTTGAAGGTCAAAGAGCGATTCACCGCCAGAGCGCTGACAATCCCAAGGCGAATCCGTTCGTGAATGAGACGATCAAGATTGGCGGAGACCGGCTCCGCAACGTGTTGGCGCGCGGGAGTGGGAGCGTCTTCCCGGCTGGCGCGTTCTTGTCGAATTGAAGATGACTTGGCCATATTTCTCCTGCCTACTTAGCCACCGTACTTCAAAGCGATCCAGATGCCGAATGCAATCTGTACGAATCCAAAACCGGCGGCCATAAACACATTTCCCCACGTGGCGGGCGTGAACAGCGCGGCAGCACCCAGCGCCATGAGACACAAACCCATAATCGGCACGGCGCGTACAGAGAATGCGCCGCCAGTGACAATCGCCGTGCCATAGAGCAGCAACCAGACACCCGGCAAGGCCGAAGTGGCGCCGATGTGAAAGAGCGCCAGCGTCAGGAGGCCGCCAACCACAATGGGTGGAGCGAAGCTCAATAGAAATTTCCGCCCCGGTCCCGTGAATAGCCCGGCGTTGGCCCTTCGCGCTTTGGTGGCGGCGGCCGGAGCAGCAATACACACGGCGACAAAGGCTTCGACCAGCCAAACGCCTACCCATTCAATCGGAGTGCTCTGCCGGGCCGCTAGAAACGCCGCAGCGACCGCGGAGACGCCCATAGCTACACCACCCCAGCCAGGCACCGCGGTAAATTCCGCGGCGCTCTCCATGGTTTCGCGAATGTAGCGGAGATGATCGGCGGCGCGAGCGTCGATCGGGATGGGCTCGCGGCGGGCAGCACGGAGAGAGCCAAGGGTTGGCATGAGCGGAGGATAAGAGGGAGCAGGCGAGCTGTCAAGTACTTTATTCTATAAAGTGGACGCCACCCTGGCAGGGGCCGGGTTCCTTTTGTACCGCCCTTGCAGGGCATTCCAGCCAATAATGAACACGTCCAGGAACATCTGCACGCTGTCCCGCATCATGCTGATTTTTGTAGCCGGCGAGTGCGACCAGCGCACCGGAACTTCGACGATGGAGAGGCCATGGTGGCGCGCCAGATAGAGAATCTCCGGGTCGAACCCAAAACGCTCGATGGTCTGCTGCTGAAAGATGATGCGGCAGCGCTCGCGTCGAAACGCTTTAAAGCCGCACTGGGTATCCACGAACGGCAGCCTCAGAACGGTGCGCACAATCTTGTTGAAGATAATGCCGGCGAATTCGCGGAACGGCGACTCGTGCACTTCAATCAAGCTGCGATCCACAGCGCGCGAACCAATGGCTACATCATGTTGCTTCAACGCCGACAGGAGTTTGGGCGCCTCGTCGATAGGCGCGGAAAGATCCGCATCGGTAAACAAAATCACGCTGCCGCGCGCTTCCAGCGACCCGTGCCGCACGCTAAATCCCTTACCGCGGTTTTGCCCGTTGGACAGCACCCGCAAGTTGGGAATCTTGTCGGTATACGACTCTACTACCGCGACGGTACGATCGGTTGAGCCATCGTCAACCACAATCACTTCCGCGTCGGAATACTGTCCGCGGAGGAAGGCTGCAATCTTTTCCAGCGTTGACGGCAGTCTCAGCTCTTCGTTGAACGAAGGAATAATGATCGAGAGCGAGGGAGTGGTGGCACTCATTCTTTCTGCGATTCCTTCCAGCCGCTCGGCCCTTGTAACGGGACGAACCGGCAAGCCTCACGATGTTCCACGTGATATCGAGTTCCTTGCTTCCGCACAAAGAATAACTGCTGCTGCGCCGGAACGCCTATAGGTGCAACCATGCAGCCACCCTCAGCGATTTGGTCCAGAAGCGGGGCCGGCAATGCTGGGGCTGCGGCTGCCATAAGAAGGGCATCAAATGGCGCAAATTGCGGCAGACCCAGTGATCCCTCGCCCCAATGTACATGGATGTTGGTATAACCCAAAGCTTTCAATCGTTGCGCAGCGTCGCGGGCGAGTTCTGGACGATATTCCACGGTGTGCACTTCTCGGGCGAGGTGCGAGAGGACGGCAGCCTGATAGCCGCATCCAGTCCCGATCTCAAGGACTTTCTCTGTGCCCCTCAACTGCAGCATCGCGGTCATCACCGCCACAATATAGGGCTGAGAAATAGTCTGCCCGTCGCCGATAGGCACAGGCTCGTCCAGGTAGGCGCGGCTTTGCCATTGCGGCGCAACGAACTCATGCCTCGGCACGGCAGCCATTACCTGTAATACGCGTTCATCCGTGACGCCGCGATGACGGATCTGCATTTCGACCATGGCAGCTCGCTGCTGCTCATAAGGATCACGGATTACACCTGGTTGTGCCTGATTGCTGGTCATGGCCCGGAAACAGTCCTGGATAGTCTTATGATCCCAGTTTGCTCCTCTCCGGCCCTAATCGCCCATTTTTCTCGTCAGCCGGGTCCACACACTGCTCCTTAGGTCAGTGACGCCCCCAACACCTCTGGACTTCCGAGCAGGCGTCACGCGCGTTGCGCTTCCCTAAGATGAATCAGGTGAGTATTCAGCTCGCCAAGCGGGTGTGGTTTCGAACGTGGAGGATGTCATGAAAGCGGCTTTGGCGTTGCTCGTCATTTACGTCGGTACCTTTTTGGTGGCCATCCAAGGTAGTTCGCCTGCGGCAGTGCAGGCCGCCCCTCAAGCCTCCTCAACCACGCAGG
>JBAVNY010000277.1:0-21815 GCA_049691535.1 Candidatus Acidiferrum sp. | reverse complement strand
CCTCGGACTTTCCCGTGATGCTGCGAATTACCTAGGAACTAGGCCGACCGCCCTACCCGTCTCTCAACCACTGCTTTTAATTCCGTTAAGGCTCTCTCCACGCCTTCGCGGTCCACGTTCCAGTGCGTCACCATACGCACCGAATACGGCGCCGTGTCCTGCGCCCAGACATCACGTGCATGAAGCGCATCGCACAGTTCGACCGCGGTCATGCCGGTCGCGGTGCAATCGAAAATCACAATGTTGGTGCGGACGGAAGCTGGATCAATCTTAAGACCTGGGATGCTGGCGATTCTCTCTGCGAGGTGTTTGGCATTGGCGTGATCTTCGTGCAGCCGGCCAGGCGACTTCTCGAGTGCAATCAATCCAGCTGCGGCAATAATGCCGACCTGCCGCATGCCACCGCCAAACATTTTGCGGTACATCCGTGCGCGCTCGATAAATTCCCTCGAGCCGACAATCATCGAGCCTACGGGCGCGCCGAGTCCCTTCGACAAGCAGAACATCACGGAATCGACGTTCTTGGTGATCCGCGCCACGGCATCACTCAGCGCCACGGATGCGTTGAAAATGCGCGCGCCATCGAGATGTACTTTTAGGCCCAGGCTGTGCGCGCCTTCACAAATCTCGTCGACGCGCCATGTGGGGTACACCGTGCCGCCCGCCATGTTGCTGGAATTCTCCAGGCAGACCAACGCGGTTTGCGAGTCGTAATAAATCTTGGGCCGCACCGCAGCTTCCACTTGCTTCCAGGTCATGATGCCGTCGTCGCCGCCACGTACCGCGCGCGGCATGCAGCCGGCGATGGCCGACATGGACGCCAGTTCGTAAAGATTCACGTGGCTGCGCTCTTCGCAAATCACTTCGTTACCGTGATGCGTCCAGATTTTGATGGCGGTCAGGTTGCCCATGCAGCCCGTGGGCACGAACAACGCCGCTTCTTTGCCAAAAATTTCGGCGGAGCGCTGCTGCAGGCGATTGACGGTGGGATCTTCGCCGTAAACGTCGTCGCCCACTTCCGCGGCGGCCATGGCGCGGCGCATCTCTTCGCTGGGGCGGGTGACCGTGTCGCTGCGCAGATCGACGGCGTTTTCGATTGGCGAAACTTGGTCGGGATCTACAAGCTGATTGCCTTTTGCTACTGTGTAACTCATCGGGCCCTCTCTTCGGTTCGCGTGCGTTGCCTGCACATTATCGCAACAATTCGACGATTACTTCGTTCGAAATGCTTAGTTTTCCGGGGACGAGGCGAACCACATCGCCTTCGCATTCGACCATGCCGGCCGATGACAAACGGCTCACCCTATCGGCGAGATCGACGTTGTACTGTTTTTGGATTCGGCCGAGATTGATCCCGGCGAGTTGCCGCAGGCCCAGAAAGAGTTCCTCTTCCAGAGCAGATTCCGGCGTAACTTTGTCGACGGATTCGATCGCGGTCTTTCCTGCCGCGATGGCCGCGGCATACGCTGCGGCATCATGCATGTTCGCCCAGCGTTGCGTGCCGGAATAAGAATGCGCGCCTGCGCCGAATCCCAAATAAGGTTCGCGGCGCCAGTATTTCAAATTGTGTTTTGAGGCGAATCCGGGCTTGGCCCAGTTGGATATTTCGTATTGTTCATAGCCCGCAGCCTTTAATTCGTGTTGCGCGTTCTCGTAGAACTCGGCCATTTCTTCTTCGGCGGGGAGATCACGAGCGCTGTAGCGGCTGCCACTTTGCAGGACTTCTAAGCCAAGCCTACTGCCTTCGTCGATTTCCATCATGTAAATGGAAACGTGTTGCGGGGAAAGCTGAATCGTCTCCGCGAGCGATTGCGACCAGGACGAACGGGTCTGCTTCGGCAAGCCAGCAATCAGATCGAAGCTGGTATTTTCAATTCCGAGCTCCTGCAAGATGGGAACGGCGCGGTAAATATCGCGGCGACGATGCATGCGTCCCGCTGCTTTCAACTCTTCGTCAACAAAGGATTGCGCGCCGAAGCTGATGCGGTTGATTCCCAACTCTCGCCAGGCGGCGGCTTTTTCTGGTTGGACGGTCTCTGGGTCAGCTTCGAGGGTGACTTCTTCCAAATCGCAGTCGAAGGTTTCGCGCAACGCCACCAGCATATTTCCCAACAGCGCAGGTTCCAGCAAACTCGGCGTCCCGCCGCCGATATAGACCGTATTCACCAGGGCGGACCCTAAAGGCGCAGGCAACGCTACGCCAGACAGCGACCAGCATTGGCAATGTTCGCGAATCTCGCGGCACACCGCATCGGCATAGGGCGCGAACCGCCCCGCAGACACCACGCCAGTATGAAAATTACAGTAGGTGCACTTGGTCTGACAGAATGGCACCTGAATGTAAATCCCGAGATTGTCCATTAGTTGAAAACTTTAGCACAGGCAGGCGTTCTGCGAGGCATCCCAGCTAAACACGGTCGGGCAGAACTTTGACGTAAATCTTCCGTTCCCGAGGCCCATCAAATTCCGCCAGGAAAATTCCTTGCCAGCGTCCCAGCGCCAATTTTCCTTCTTCCACAAACACGAACTGGTTCATACCCACCAACATAGTCTTCACGTGCGAATCCGAATTCCCTTCGCTATGGCGAAACGGGCCAGACATTGGGATCAAGCGATCCATCGCACCTTCCGCGTCGGTGGCCACATCGGGATCGGCATGTTCGTTGATCAGCACGCCCGCCGTGGTGTGCGGCACGTACAAAAAGCAAGTGCCGGTCTTGATTCCCAGCGCCGTCACCACGCGTTGGACTTCGATGGTGATGTCCACCATCTGCGTGCGCTGGTCGGTTTTCACGCGAATCGCTTGCACGGCTTTGTCTCCACCGCTCTTCGGTTACGGAATTTCCACCACGCAATGTTGGCCGGGGTTTTTCGCGCTGGTGAGCGTCTGCAAATCCTGCAGTCCGGCCGGCCCCAGTCGCGCAAGAAATGGCAGGAAACAGAGCTCTCGCGATTGCAATGCCTTGTGCGGAAAGAG
This sequence comes from Candidatus Acidiferrum sp., assembly GCA_049691535.1. Lineage (GTDB taxonomy): Bacteria > Acidobacteriota > Terriglobia > Acidiferrales > UBA7541 > Acidiferrum. Next base: position 18,838 of record JBAVNY010000277.1, on the reverse strand, counting down.
CAGATTTTCGATAAAGTGCGCGTGCTGCTGGATCAATTTTTCGTGCCGATCCAGCGATACCCCGGTCTGACGGCGCATTTTTTCTACCTGATACTGGATGCGCTTCCCGGAACGGGCAATCGCGCCCTGGACTGTGGGATCCACCTTGGCAATGGAATGCTGCAGCTTGTGCAATTGTTTATCGAGATTGCGAATGGAGCCATCAAACTTGCGAGTGAGCGTCTTTGGTATGGCGTCCGCGTACATGCGCCGCAATAAATGCTGCAGGCCTTTCCAGGCGTCTTCGATTCCTACTTTATATTTCTTCATCAGGCGAACGGCCTTGGGATCGACCAGCGTGAAGTCGGCGCGTGGCAGAATCACCGGCATAGTGCCGAGCAGCTTTTCGTACACCACGCTGGACTGCGCGAAATACGCAATTTCGGCGGGGCCGCCGAAGTAGGCCGCAGTCGGTAGTAGATAATCCTGCACGACCGGACGCAACAGCGCGTTCGGGCTGAAGTGTTCCGGCTCGGTATCCACCCGCTTCAGCCATTGGGCGCGCGGTCCGGCCTCACCCGCCGAGGCGAATTCTCCGTTGGTGGCATTAACCACATGCCGCTGCCCGTCACGCAACGTGAAAAGCAATGTGCTGCGGGCCGTGACCTTCACTTGAGTTTCATATCCGGCGCGTTGCAAGTCTTTGCCGCGCTGAAGCAGCGCCACTTCCAAAGCGTCGCGCTGCGCTAAGGCCTGACACAAAATGGGCGCCGCGATGGCATGCAACTTAGGGTCCAGGGGATCCAGCAGAATCAATCCTTGATCGGCAAACACTTTGGCGAACATCTTGGCGAACGCGGTGCCGTAGGTTTCGTCAGGCTTGTAGCTCTGTCGCAAAATCTCAGCGACTTCCGCGCCAAAGGGGCCAGCCAGCGTGGCGCCAGCTTCACGAAGCACTTCATCGATTTCCCGTCCCAGCTTGATTTTGCCAACTGGCACGGGCTGTTCTTCGAGCTTTGAAAGTTCCAAGCGCTGCAAATTGCCATCGGAGAACCACGCGGTGTGGAGCACCTCATCGACATCGTGATCTTCGGTGGCCATCCAGAAAACTGGGACCGCCGCGATGCCATCGTTCGAGAGTTCCTTGGCGGTTTGAATCGCGGTGAGCGCCTTATAAAACGCGTAGCTTGGGCCACCGAGAAGTCCCACCTGCTGGCCGCTGACCACGGCGACCGCGCCTTCTTCCAAGCGCCGCAAATTCTTTTCAGTTTCCGCGCTGTTGCCGAAGGAAACATTTTGTTCACGGAGGATCTTCGCGACGGTTCGGCGGCGATCGTCGGGAAATTTTAGATTGCGGGCGTAACTGGCGACCGATTGGAGATTGGGAGGGTGCGCGTAAAAGGAAGAGAGCTTGGAAAAATCCTCAACGTAATCACGGACTAACTTCGACGTGTGTGGGACTTGAGAGGGCGGATAGGCGCGACAGTCCATGAAGCCTTAGATGATAGACGTAGATAAAAGTGACGGCAAACTCCCGGAAGGTTAGACGCGCGCCGTCGCCGGATGTAATTCGGTAATAATCGCCGCCAACTGCTGTTTTTTCTCTTTATTTAGAGGCAAAAGAGGCAGGCGCGGCACCCCGCCGTGATAGCCCCGCAACTGCATCACGTGCTTGAGCCCGGCAATCCCGTGCTCCGACACGATGCGCTTTGAAGCATTTACCAGCACATGCTGCAGGGTGCGAGCCTCGGCGTGACGGTTTTGCTGGACCAGTTCATAAAGTTCTACACACTTTTCTGGAAGGGCGCAGGCCAAGGCCAGTATGGCTCCGCGGGCTCCCATCGCTACTGCCGGATAGACGACCGCGGCGCCGCCGGTCAGCACATAGAAGTCGTCAGGCGCGGTGGAAACTACTTCACCAATGCGCTGGATGCTGCCGGAGCTATCCTTAATACCAATGATATTTGGATGAGCCGCGAGCGCGACGATTTCCGGCGCTTCTAGGGTGACGCCGGTAAAAATCGGCACGGAATAGAGAAGGACTGGAATGGGCGAAGCATCCGCGACCGCGCGGTAGTGCTGGATGTAGGTCTCGGCCTTGTACGCCGGCTTGTAGTAATACGGCGTCTTCACCAGAGCAACCTGGAAACCCAAAGCGGCGGCCCGTTTGGTGCGCACGATAGTTTCGGCAGTGGATTCGACGCCCGTGCCGGCAATCAGTAGTTTTTCAGGTGCGGCGGCTTCTTTTACTGCGGCTAAGACGCTTTCGCCTTCGTCTCGGCTGTGCATCACCGACTCGCCGGTAGAGCCCAGTGCCACATAGCCAGCCAGGCCGATTTGATTGTAAAGGCGAATATTTTCTTTCACGCCGCGCAATGAGACGCTGCCGTCGGCTTCAAACGGCGTGACCAGCGCAGGGAAAATTCCGGCAATGTTCATCTGCTAATCTCCCGACTTCGTGTTGCCCGAGGCGGCCACGCGGTTTTGATGCAAGTCCTGCAGGCAATTCACTTCGCGCTCCATTTCGATCAGAGCGTGGATGCCGCGGACCGCTGCATGGGCCGCGGAGAGCGTGGTGATGCAGGGAATGTTGTAGCGAATGGCGGCGCGGCGAATGGATTTTTCGTCGTAGAACGATTCGCGGCCTAAGGGCGTGTTAATGACCAGATTGATCTTTCCGGTTTTTACCAGGTCGACGATGTTGGGCCGGCCTTCGTTCACTTTGAAGACCGCCTCGCATGGCACACCAGCCGCGCGCAGGGCCGCAGCAGTGCCGCGCGTGCCGACAATTTTGAAGCCCATCGAGATGAGTTCGCTGCCGATCTGCCCCAGGTGGCGCTTGTCGCGATCGTTCACGCTGATGAACACCGTTCCGCTCTGCGGCAATTTCTGCCCGGCGGCAAGTTGCGCTTTCGCGAACGCCTGGCCGAAGGACGTCGAGATGCCCATTACTTCGCCGGTCGAACGCATTTCTGGGCCAAGAATGGTGTCGACGCCGCGGAATTTGTTGAACGGGAACACCGGAGACTTCACGGAGTAAAAATCATGGACGGCAACTTCGGCTACTCCATTGTGATAAACGAGCGGCAGCTTCATGTCGGAGAGACGGCGCCCAACCATCAAGCGCGCTGCTACTTTTGCCAGAGGTACGCCGGTTGCTTTGCTGACGAATGGCACGGTGCGCGACGCGCGCGGATTCACTTCGAGGACGTACACTGTGTCGCGCTGAATGGCGTACTGCACGTTCATCAGCCCAACGACTTTTAATGCGAGCGCGAGCTTTTTGGTGTACTCGCGAATCGTGTTCAGAATTGTGGGCGATAAGCTGACTGGGGGCAGCACGCAGGAAGAATCCCCGGAATGCACGCCAGCCTCTTCGATGTGCTCCATGATTCCGCCGATGACTACGTCGGTGCCGTCGGCCAGCGCGTCCACATCCACTTCCGTGGCTTCTTCCAGGAACTGATCGATCAGCACGGGTCGTGCCGGGCCCATCAGCGCCGCTTGCGCCACATATTCTTGAACGGTGTTTACGTCGTAAGCGATCACCATGGCGCGGCCGCCGAGTACATAGCTGGGCCGGACCAACACAGGTAAGCCAATTTCGCCGGCTACGCGGGCGGCTTCTTCGGGCACGAGCGCCGTTCCGTTGCGTGGCTGCGGAATACGCAACTCCTCGAGCAGGCGGCCAAATCTGCGACGATCTTCGGCTAAGTCGATCGACTCCGGGGCGGTACCCACAATCGGCACGCCATTACGCTTCAGTTCAAGCGCGAGGTTGAGAGGCGTCTGCCCTCCAAATTGCACGATTACCCCACTGGGCTTTTCTTTTTCGACAATGGCCAGTACATCTTCGAGCGTGAGTGGCTCGAAGTACAGGCGATCCGAGGTGTCATAGTCGGTCGAAACCGTCTCGGGATTGCAGTTCACCATGATCGATTCGAAACCATCGGCGCGCAGCGCAAATGACGCGTGGCAACAACAGTAATCGAATTCGATGCCCTGCCCGATGCGGTTCGGCCCGCTGCCCAGAATCATGATTTTCTGCTTCTGCGTCGGTTCGGACTCGTCTTCTTCTTCATACGTCGAATACATATACGGAGTGAAGGATTCGAACTCTGCCGCGCAAGTATCAACGCGCTTGAATACTGGGGAAACGCCATAGCGAGCGCGTTGCAGGCGGACTACGGCCGGAGTGGTCTTCCAGATTTGTGCCAGGTGCTCGTCGCTGGTGCCCACTCGTTTTACTTCGCGCAGCAAATCTTTCGAGGCGGTTTCCACGGTCACGGAAGCGGCGCGCTTGTTGGCCTGGACGATTTCTTCAATCTGATGAATGAACCAGGGATCGATTTTTGTCAGGTCGCAAATTTCCGCAGCCGGCAATCCGCGCTCGACCGCAGTCAGAATCCAGTGAATGCGATTGGGTCGCGGCGTGGACAGCTTCTCGCGTAGCAGTGAATCCGGCGCGTCGGCGGGAGCGCGCCACGGCGTGCTGGGCTCCAATGAACGAATTCCCTTTTGCAGCGCCTCTTTAAAGGTGCGGCCGATGGCCATCACTTCGCCCACCGATTTCATCTGGGTACCGAGGGTGCTGTCAGCTCCGGGAAATTTTTCAAATTGCCATTTGGGAATTTTTACTACGACATAGTCGATGGTCGGCTCGAAGCAGGCCGGTGTCGCCTTGGTGATGTCGTTGGGAATTTCGTCCAGCGTCATGCCCACAGCCAGGCGCGCCGCAATTTTCGCGATGGGGAAGCCGGTGGCCTTGCTGGCCAGCGCCGAACTGCGCGAAACGCGAGGGTTCATTTCGATCACGGTCATGCGGCCGTTTTCCGGATTGACGGCAAACTGCACGTTGGAGCCGCCGGTTTCCACGCCCACTTCGCGAATGATGGCCGCGGCTGCGTCGCGCATGCGTTGATATTCTTTGTCGGTCAGCGTTTGTGCGGGCGCTACGGTAATCGAATCGCCGGTGTGCACGCCCATGGGATCGAAATTCTCGATGGTGCAAATCACCACGAAGTTGTCGCGGAAGTCGCGCATGACTTCGAGTTCGTATTCTTTCCAGCCCAGCACCGACTCTTCGACTAGGGCTTCGTGGACCGGACTCATGTCCAATGCATGCGAAATCGCGTCCGCAAATTCTTCTTTGTTGTAGGCGATCGAGCCACCGGTGCCGCCCAGTGTGAACGACGGCCGAATCACTAGCGGGAATCCCAACTGATCGCAAAGGCGTAGCGCGTCCTGCGCGTTATTCACCAGCGCCGAGGCCGGCACTTCCAGGCCAATTTTCCGGCAAGCATCCTTGAACCACAGGCGATCTTCCGCCACTTTAATGGCACGCAGCGATGCGCCAATCATTTCTACTTTGTACTTTTCCAGAATGCCGCTTTCGGCCAGCTCGACAGCAAGATTGAGAGCTGTTTGTCCGCCGACGGTGGGAAGCAGCGCGTCGGGCTTTTCCTTGGCGATGATCTGTTCGAGATATTCCTTGGTCAGCGGCTCGATGTAGGTGCGGTGCGCCAGTTCCGGATCGGTCATGATGGTCGCCGGATTCGAATTCACCAGCACCACTTCGTAGCCTTCGGTGCGCAGCGCTTTGCACGCCTGCGCGCCGGAATAATCAAACTCGCAGGCCTGCCCAATCACAATCGGCCCGGAGCCGATAATCAGAATCTTATGGATGTCTTTGCGTTTAGGCATCTTCCCTCAAATATCGATATTCAATGTCGCTAAATCTACGTGGAGACCTGGCGAACAAATCCTCCGCCAAGTCTTCCCAAGTCGGATTCGGGGTCTCGATCAAAGCAATTTTCTTGGCCCCGCTCCATCCCTTAATTTGCTTCTCTCGCGCGATCGTTGCGCGAACATCCCGATAGGTTTCAAAATACACGAGCCGATGAATGCGATAACGCGCCGTAAATCCAGGAACGGTGTCCTCTCTGTGCTGGGCGATCCGCTCCAGGAGACGACTGGTCATTCCCGTGTACAAGATCCGCGAACGGCTTGCGAGAATATAAACGTAGTACAGCCGTTCTTGCATGAAATCAGATCTCTCGCTTCGCTCGGGATGACAAATTTAATAGGTCCACGTAATACAAGCGATCTAGTTAGTGCGCATAGCACAAATCTGTTGCTCATCCCCGCGAGCTTCCCGGTTGAGCAAATTCTTTCATCAGGTCCGTAAAGGCGGTGAACAGGTAGTGCGAGTCGTGCGGGCCCGGCGAAGCTTCGGGGTGATATTGCACGCTGAACAGTGGCAGCGACTTGTGCCGCATGCCTTCGTTCGTATTGTCATTCAAATTTACGTGGGTGATTTCAACTTCGCTGGAGGGCAGCGATTCCGGATCGACGCAAAATCCGTGATTCTGCGCGGTAATCTCCACCTGGCTCGTTAATAGATTCTTTACCGGATGATTTGAGCCGTGGTGGCCGAATTTCAGCTTGAAGGTTTTTCCGCCCAGCGCCAGTCCGCACAGTTGATGTCCCAGGCAAATACCGAATATCGGCACGCGCCCAGCCAGTTTGCGAATATTTTCCACGGCATAAGTTACCGGCTCCGGATCGCCCGGCCCATTCGAAAGAAACACGCCATCCGGTTTTACCGCAAGCACGTCTTCCGCCGAGGTGTTCGCCGGCACCACGGTTACTTCGCAGTGATGATCCACCAGTAGTCGCAAAATGTTTTGCTTGATCCCGTAATCGTACGCGACTACGCGAAACCGCCGCTCGTTAGGGCTGGCTCCCGCCTCACCCATCTGTTCCGCCCAAGGCGAAGACGCCAGATCAATCGATCCTTTTTGCCAGTCGTACGCTTTCTGGCAACTCACCCGGCCCGCCAGCTCCTGCCCGGTCATCAACGGAATCTGCTTCGCTTCGAAGATTAACTGATCCGCGGGCGTTCCATCCGTGGCCACCATTCCGCGCAGCGCACCAAATTTGCGCAGATGACGTACCAGCGCTCGCGTGTCGATATCCCAAATCACCGGGATCTTGTGGCGATTCAAATAGAGCTGCGCGCTCTCCGCGGAGCGCCAGTTCGACGTAACCTGCGAAAATTCACGGACGATCAGCGATTCGATATACGGCCGCGAAGACTCCTCATCATCTAAATTCGCGCCAACATTTCCAATGTGGGGATACGTCAGGCAGACAATCTGACCCGCATAGCTGGGGTCGGTGAAAACTTCCTGGTAACCGGTGAGGCTGGTATTAAAAACGACTTCGCCGCCGCGGCGCGTGATTGCGCCTGCCGCACGGCCGTTAAATATGCGCCCGTCCTCGAGCGCCAGAATTGCTGGGCGATGAGAAACTTCTGCTGTCAGTGGATCCTCCGTCAAACTTCATTTCTCGTTCGCCTCAGTGGTCGACAAAGATCCGAAGTGGTCGACTGGCCAATAGGCGAATACAGCCCGGCCATAAATGAACTGGTTCGCCACCGGGCCAAAAACGCGGGAATCATTGGAGCTGATCCGGTGATCGCCCATAACAAAATAACATCCTTGGGGCACCCGCGTCGGCCCATAATCGGTAACATCCGCGTATTGCGGCGGCACGTACGGCTCCGGGATGGTTTGCCCATTCACAGAGACCACGCCGCGGCGGATCTCGATCGTTTCACCCGGCAATCCAATTACCCGCTTGATAAATGACTTCGAGTGGTCGAGAGGATACCAGAACACCACCACATCGCCACGATCAATCGGCTCGAAGCGGTATACAAATTTGTTGATGAAGATGCGCTCTTGATCGGAAAGCAGCGGCGCCATGCTGGTGCCTTCGACTTTAACTGGTTGATACAGGAAGACGATGATGACCAGCGCCAGACCGATGGCGATGAGAAGGTCGCGGGTCCACACCCGAATTTCGTGGCGCAGCACGCTGGCAGTGGAAGAAACGCCGGCCTGTGGCACGTTTGCCGGGGCGATGGGATTGTTTGGTGGGATGCTTGGTGCAATAGCTTGGGGCAGGGCGCTGGATGTTTCGCCCGTGGGAGGTAAAACTGGGTTCTCGTCAGGTTTCAGCATCTCGTGCTGCCTCGTATTTATAACATGCGCCCCTACGTCACGCCTAGTCGCGATTTCACTTCACAACTGGCCTGCAGGGGTTACGTAATAAGATTCACATTGCGGTCACTATCGTTGCACGCCGCGGTAACAATTGATTCGCCTGCGAAGAAAAACCCACGGCTGGCATATTTATTAAAACGCTTGTCAATTAGACGTAGCTGCGACCGAATTGGACAGCGTAGAGAACCGTCGGCCTTGCCGTATTACCTTTTATCAATCTGAAGCCAGAGCGAAATTGACGGAGGCCAGTGCCGCTGCCACGGCCGTCTCGGTTCGCAGAATCAGCTTGCCTAGCGACGCTTCCTGAAACTCTGCGGCGCGTGCTGTTGCAAATTCCGCATCGGTCCAGCCACCTTCGGGACCTATCGCCAAAGTAACGGATGAAGCTTGCTCGCCAGCCAGCAACGTGCGCAGAGGTTTCGCATCCTGGGCCTCGGATAACAGAATCCGCAACCCGTCTTCGCGCAACGCAAACGCTTCTTCCGCGGTCATCAGCGGCTCAAGCTCCGGAACCTGCACACGCCGGGATTGTTGCGAAGACTCCAGCAGAATCTTCTTCCAGCGCTCAGTGCGCTTCACCGCTGCGGTTAGCAATCCCTTTTCGCTCCGATCCGCGGCAACGGGCACAACTCGCGCGACGCCTAACTCCGTAGCCTTCTCGAGCGCCCATTCGAAGGCATCGAATTTCACGAGTGCAAGAAGCAGCGTTGACCGAAGCGTCGCTTGAAACGAGGGCAACTGTTCGACTAGCGCGAAGTCCACGTGGTCTCGTCCGACTTCCTGCACTCGCGCCAGCCACACTTGCGCGCCGTCGCTGAGTTCGTAAAATTGTCCGGTTTGCGCCCGCAGCACCCGCCCAAGATGATGCGCCGCTTCATCCACCATCACAGCGGTTTGACTTTCAAATCGATCGACAAAGAATCGGCGTCGCATGCGCGGCCTAGCCGAAGATGTCCTTCACCTTGTCAAAAATGGTGGAGTTGCGATCGGCCGGCTTGTTATCGACCTTCAACGTGGCGTTCAACTGTTCCATCAGCTTGCGCTGCTCGCGGGTCAGCTTGGTGGGCGTCAACACGCGCACGTGATAGTACAAATCGCCTTTGCCACCGCCATGTGGATCGGGCAAGCCTTTGCCCTTAATGCGAAACACCGCGCCACTTTGTGTGCCTTCTGGAACTTTCAGCCGCTCTTCGCCGCCCTGTCCCGGGACTTGCAATTCCGTTCCCAGCGAGGCCTGCGCGATGCTCAGCGGAATCGTGCAATACAGATCCGCTCCGCGCCGTTCGAAGAAGGCGTGCTCCTTTACTTCCAGCACAACATACAAATCGCCTGCCGGACCGCCATTTGGCCCAGCTTCGCCTTCACCTTGCACCCGCAACCGTGTGCCCGTATCGACTCCAGGAGGAATACGCAACTCGATGGTGCGTTCGCGATCGACACGCCCTTGCCCGCGGCACTCCACGCAGCGTTCTTTCACAATTTGCCCAGCGCCTTGGCAAGCGGGGCAAGTGCGATTGATAGTAAAGAATCCCTGCTGATAAACGATCTGCCCGCGGCCACCGCACGCCTGGCACGAAACCACGCCAGTGCCCTTCTTGGCGCCGGTGCCATTGCACGCTTCGCAATATTCCTGGCGGGGCACACGAATCTTGGTGTTCACTCCCGTCGCCGCTTCTTCAAAAGTGAGCGTCATGTCGTAGCGAAGATCGGCGCCACGCTGCACACGGCTGCGCCCGCCGCGACGTCCGCTGCCGCCAAACAAATCCTCGAAGCCAAAGAAGTCGCCAAAAATGTCGTGGAAGTCCTGGAAAATTGTCCCGTTGAAATCGGTGGAGCCGCCCGCGCCCGCCAGGCCAGCGTGCCCGTAGTTATCGTAAATCTGCCGTTTCTGCGGATCGCTCAGAATGCTGTAGGCTTCCGTGCACTCGCGAAACTTTATTTCCGCCTCTTCTTTATTCTCGGGGCTGCGGTCCGGATGCCACTTCAGCGCAGACTTGCGGTACGACGCCTTAATTTCGTCGACCGAGGCGGTCTTGCTTACTCCTAAAACTTCGTAATAATCACGTTGACTCGATCGAGACATAATTGCTGGATTAGATCCCCTTCCGCTTCAGCAGGTGACTGCTATCTAAATCAAGAATACAGAGAAACTTTGTGCACCGCAGAAGCTCGCCTAGGCAATGTCGCACACTGGCTAACAGCAACTGCAGCGATCAGAATTACATTCGTGCGTGAAGCGTCTTTTAGTTCGCAGCCCGATTAGATGCGCCACCGGGATGCACCGCTACGCGCACCATCGCGGGACGCAACACGCGCCCATGAAACGCATAGCCCGGTTGGAAGACTTCCAGAATATTGCCATCGGGATGATCTTTCGTTTCGGTGCGATCCATCGCTTGGTGCAAGTGTGGATCGAATTGCTGGCCCAGCGGCTCCATGCGTTCCGCGCCCAAACGCGTCAGGTTGTCGAGCAACTGCTTGTAAATCAGCTCAAATCCTTTGCGATAATTCGCGTATTCGGCTTCGCGGTGCGCCGCAAGAGCCTGCTCAAATCCATCCACGATGGGAATCAGCGCTTCAATTACCCGCGCGGTGCTGCGCTTGGAATCTTCGGAGCGCTCTTTCTCGATGCGCTTCCGGTAATTCGCAAAGTCGGCCTGATGGCGGACCAACGTCTGCCGCATATCTTCCAGTTCCGTGGTCAGTTTTTTCGTATCAGACTCTTCCCGGGCCGTCTCGCCAGCGGCGCCCTGCTCGTCCGCATCTACTTCACCGTTCTTTGGATCATTGGTTTTCAATTCGCGTTCGTCCATACCTCATACCTCGATGCTCTTTCTATTTTACTCGATCTTGCTAAGTGCTTCACTGAATAGCTGCGCCACGTACGCAACGGCTGTCATCGCCCGTTCATAATGCATGCGCGTTGGTCCCAGCACGCCCAGCGAGCCCTGCACCAGGTCAGGATTCGAATACGGTGCGCTGATCAGTGCCAGATTCTCGCCCGCCTGCGAAATTTCCTTCACGCCGATCTGCACGAACACCGGCTCCGGCGTATCGATGCAGGCGTTCAACACCGTCACCAGCCGGTGCTTCTCCTCAATCGCCTCGAGCAGTTCTCGTAAGTGCGACTGGTCGGCGAACTCCGGCGCTCCCACGATCTGGGCGGTGCCTTCCACGTAAATTTGTTGCACTGCGCTATCACTCAACAACGCTGGCTCACACAACGTAAGTGCGCTGCCCACCAGCCCTTCATACTGTTCGCGATCCCCGGCCAGCTTTTGCAGCAAGTCGGTGCGAATCGCTTCCAGTGTCCATCCCGAATAGTAGCTGTTAAGGAAGTTCGCTGTGGCGTCTAGCTCGTCCTGGCTGAACGGCCGCGCCGGCTTCAACACCTTGTCGCGCGTATTGCCTCCCGGCGAGATCAGCACCACCACGATGCGGCCGTCGGGAAGCAGCCACATCCGCGCGTGCTCCAGAACCGTTTTCCGCAACGGGGGAGACACGATGATTCCCACCCCTTTAGATGCCTCAGCGAGCACGTGGCCCGCTCGTTCCGTTAATTCTGCGGCGGAAGTGCTGCCGGCCATTTCCCGACGGATCCAGTCGCGGTCATCAACACTTAGGGTGGCTTGGGAGGCGATTTCCTGGGCAAAGAAGCGGTAGGCTGCAGAGGTGGGGACCCGGCCTGCCGAGGTATGCGGTTGGTACAGGAAGCCGCCATCCTCCAAATCCGCCATTACGTTACGGATAGTCGCGGTACTTAGGGATTCCTCAAAGCGTTTGGAGATGGCGCGCGAAGACACCGGCTCACCTAGTTCAATGTAGGTGCGCACGATGTCCGCTAAAATCTGTCGGTTACGGCGCTCTTGTAAAGCTGGGTTACGCATAGCAGCACTCGACCTCTGGTGCTAACTACATCTTACTATTTTAGGAACCCTGTCAAGTCCGGTCAAAGTATGTCGTAGGATTGAATATAACTTGGCGAGTGGGCTCTAGTCCCAACTATCTCGTTCCTTTTGCAGATAGCCGGGTGGATAGAGTCCCTTGCCGATGCCGCGAAGTGCTTCGGGATGGGACTTCTCTGGTTTCTTGAGAGCGATGACCCGATCGCCCATAACTACAACTTGAACTTTATCGCCAGCTTTGATGCCCAATGCTCTGCGGGCCTCAGGGGGGAGCCGATCTGGTTTTTAGACGATACGGTCACTTCGGCCATGCTTGGATTTTACCAAGGAAGCCTGAATGTCTGGCGCTCATTCGGCGTTGTCAATTTGGGCCCGTTGGAGCTTGTCGGAATAGTCGATGTACAGGGATTTCCACTCGGTGAAGAAATCGATGGCCGCGATAGCGGCCTCGCGGTGGCCGTTTCCGGTTTGCTTGGTGCCTCCGAAGGGCAGGTGCGTCTCGGCTCCGATCGTCGGGGCGTTAACGTAGACGATCCCGGTGTACAGGTCGCGCATTGCCGCGAAGGCGCGATTGACGTCGCGCGTATAAATTGAGGCCGAGAGCCCGTACGGCACGGCGTTGGCTACTTCAATTCCCTGCTCAAAACTATCAATCGGGATGATCGACACTACCGGTCCAAAAATTTCTTCTTGTGCGACGCGCATCTTTGGGACGCAATCGGCGAACACGGTCGGCTCGTGGAACCAGCCCTTGGCATACGCCCCCGAGTCTAGACGCTTTCCGCCAGTCATCAACTTTGCTCCTTCCTTCTTGCCAATCTCCACGTACGACATCACGGTTTTCAATTGCTTCTCGTTGATGCACGGCCCCATCTCCACGCCGGCGTCGAGGCCGTTGCCCACTTTCAGGTTCTTTGCCTTTTCCACGAAGCGCGTGACGAATTCCTTGTAGACATCTTTGTGGACAGCCAGGCGGCTCGCCGCCGTGCAGCGTTGCCCCGTGGTCCCAAACCCGCCCCACAACGCGCCGTCAATCGCCAAGTCCAGATTCGCGTCTTCCAAAACTAAAATGATGTTCTTGCCGCCCATTTCCAGGCTGCAATGTTTGAACACTGGCGCGCAAATTTCCGCGATGCCGCGCCCGGTGCGTGTCGAGCCGGTAAAGCTAACCACCGGCACATCTTGGTGTTGTGCCAGCGGCGCACCTGCATCGGGGCCGTTGCCGCTTACCAGGTTGACCACTCCGGCGGGCACTCCCGCTTCCGCCAAAATCTGCACCAGATGATACGAAGAGAGCGGCGTATCTTCCGCCGGCTTTAACACCAGCGTGTTGCCGCTAATCAGCGCCGGAGTCATCTTCCACGACGGAATCGCCATCGGAAAATTCCAGGGCGTGATCATGCCGCACACACCTATCGATTGCCGCACGCTCATCGCGAATTTGTTGGGCAGTTCCGATGGCGTGGTCTGCCCAAAAAGGCGCCGGCCTTCGCCCGCCATGTAGTAGGTCATGTCGATGGCTTCTTGCACGTCGCCGCGTGTTTCGGCCAGGACCTTGCCCATCTCGCGAGTCATGTCTCGCGAAAATTCTTCTTTGCGTTTGACCAGCAGTTCCGCGGCGCGAAACAGAATCTCCGCACGCTTCGGCGCCGGCACCAGGCGCCACGATTTATAAGCCTCACGAGCTGCCGCCACGGCATTGTCGACATCGGCTTGCGTGGACGCAGGGAACACGCCAATCAGTTCATCGGTGTCTGCGGGGTTGCGATTCTCGATCGTGCCTCCCGAAGCAGATGTCACCCATTTCCCATTAATAAAATTCTTGAATTCGCGTGGAGCGACCGCCGTGCCCATAGTTCCCTCCTGCCAGAAATCGAGTCTAGCGGCGCTGAAGCAACATCGTCAAACTCAGCAATTATCCGGTGCGTAAGTTGTTCAGTCGTAAGCAAAAAATCTATCGAAAGCAATCGCTGTGCATTTCAGGGTGTGAGCATCGCAACGGAGATGTGTGCTACTGGGAGCACGGAGGATTTGGAGGCGCGGGGCGGAATCGAACCGCCGATATGAGTTTTGCAGACTCATGCCTTACCACTTGGCGACCGCGCCATCCGTTGTGCTGCGATAGCGACTGACTCCAACAGCAACCGACTGCAACCGCAACAGCGACTGCTTGAAACAAAAAAACCCACCTGCCAGAGTTTGGCGGTGGGGTCGGTGCTACAAACCGGCTCAGTTCGAACTGCTAGCTGTTCAGCCTTCCCACGCCAAAGCAAACGCGAGTACATGACTCACAGCGACAACAGCTGCTCGCGGCTTGGAATGGCTTGCTGAACATACACCAAGCTTACAAGGTGAAGTGGCAGGTGCCAAATGCAAAATTAGAATGGTTTCTATCCGATTTATGGGTTGAATTGGCCAGAAAGGCTTAAACCTGCGAGACGTTGGCTGCGAAGATTATTGCGGATCAGACTGTTCCTTGGCCTCGTCGCGCTTCGCTGCTGGAGACAAAAGCCGATTGCCCACGGCGTTTGGTGGGGGTGTTGGCGCACCGAGTCCCGCCGTTTCCGAACCAAAGCCCAATTTCTGCAAGGTAGGCGCGTCGAGTTTGCCAGTTGGGTTCAGTCCATGCGTGGCCTGAAATTTGCGCATCGCCTCGGTAGTCGAATCGTCCCACTTGCCTGACGAAGTGCCTTCATAAGCGCCATTGCGTGCCAGCGCTTCCTGAATTTCGTTGACGCGCTCCGGCGTCGGCGCCGCTTGGCCCTTGACCTTCTTCACCGCATGCTTCGAGGAGCCTTTGCCGTGTGAACCCTTGCCCGATGTGGTCGTGGTTTTCGTTTTGCCAGTCGTGGTGGTATGCGCCGCCGTAGTGCTGCTGCTTTTATGGGTAGAAGCGGTGCTGCTCTTGTGCGTCGTCGTACCTGAAGTACCTTTATGCCCGGTGGTTTTCTTGTGCGCGGTCGTGGTGCTCTGCGCGGCAGATGCGGGCAGCGACAAGCCGCCCGCGACCACTGCCGTCAGAAGCACTCCACGAAACGTCGTTTTGCCAAGCTGCTTAGCCATGGTTTGCTGTGTAATCCTATTGCGCTTTGTCTTCTGCTGGCACCACGCCCGGTAGGAACACGGTCATCACCCGGTCGTTGTAGCTGTGCCGCAGTACCTTGAATACCACGTTTTCGCCGGCCTTCAGCCTGGAAATGGCCTTGCGATAGTCTTCCACCGAAGTCACGGAAACTCCATTAACTTCCGAGATCACGTCGCCCGGCGCGAAGCCGATGTCGTCCGCGAAGCTGGTTGGTTCCACTTCGCTGACCAACACGCCCTTTTGCCCTTCAACGCCCACACGCTGTGCGCGTTCCGGCGTCAAAGCTTCCACGTGCAAGCCGAATTCTACGGGAGCCGGCTCGTCGGGAGAACCATTCACACGATTCGCGGCATTGGGGAACACGCGGGTACGATCTTCGACCGTCGCCGTAGTTTCCTTCTGCTGCTTGTCGCGGAAATAAGTGATCTTCACCTTGCTGCCGATGGCAGCCGAAGCAATGGGATTCACCAGGTCGTTGCCCACTTTCACTGGCGTCCCATTAATCGAGGTGATCACGTCGCCGCCCTTCAATCCTGCCTTCTCTGCCGGGCTGCCGGGTTCCACGCCCTGAATCACCATACCGTACGGCGCGCCGAGCGACTTCAGCGTAATTTGGTTGGTGCCCAATTCTTCCTGGAAACTGACGCCGATCGAACCGCGCGTCACGCGTCCACTCTTCACAATCTGGTCGTACACGGCAATCGCGGTGGATGATGGCATGGCAAAGCCTACGCCTTCATACCCGCGCCCTCCGGTGAGAATCGCGGTGTTGATGCCGATCACTTGCCCGGCCATGTCCACCAACGGTCCACCGGAATTTCCCGGGTTGATGGCCGCATCGGTTTGCAGGAAGCGCTGAAACTGCTTGCCCATTCCGCCGCGATCTTTCGCGCTGATAATTCCCGCGGTCACGGTCGCATTCAAACCAAACGGGCTGCCAATCGCCAGCACCCAGTCGCCTACCTGCACGCCTTCAGAATTGCCCAGCTTGGCAGAAGGCAGATCCTTGCCAGCATCAATCTTGATCACGGCTAGGTCGGTGTCTTCATCGACGCCAATCACCTTTGCGGTGTACTTCGTGGTGTCGCCGTTCAACTGCACTTGAACTTTGGTGGCCTGATCCACAACGTGATTGTTGGTCAGAATGTACCCGCGCTTATCGAGAATCACGCCAGAGCCCAGGCTGCGCTCGGCTTGCGGCTGCTGCCCGCCATCGGGGCGTCCATCAAAAAAATGAAAGAAGAAATCTTCGTTGGGATCATCCGGCTGATCGGGCGAGGAGCGTCGTTTGTGCGGAGATTTGCGGTCGAGCACTTGCGTTGTGGCAATGTTCACAACCGCGGGTTCTACGCGATTCACAATGGACGAAAACGTATTTGACGAAGGGATCGGGTCCGGCAAGGTCAGAGGAGTCGCGTTCGTTCCAGTGAACGTCGAAAACGCCTTCATCGCGGATACTCGGCCCGATACCACTGTTCCAATCATGATGCCGACGGTCAGCGTCGCGGCTATCAGTCCGGCGACCACTACCTTCCGGCGCCGGGTCCAATCCACCTTATTTCGCACTTGCTCCATCTTAAGGACTCCTATCTCTCTTCCGTGGCCCAGTCCACACTTCAGGGAGTATAACACCGCGATTCAAGAGGTGTTTCTATCCCTTTTGGATGCACCGGGAGAATAACTGGCCTGTCGGCCGGGTCTCACGGGCGGGGTTCCACGGGAATGATCAGCACATGCTTCTATTGGACGCAGGTTGCGCCCTTTTTGTTGTGAAGGATTTTGTGAAGATAACTTTCACCTTGACAACCAGTTCACCTTCTTGCATAAATGGAGGAGTCGCAAATGCGGCGTCACGTGGCGATTTAGGGCAACTTGCTCCACGTAAAAAACTGCTAAAGAGCTGGTAGAGTTCACAGAGTTTCTGAGACCCTCCAAGCACTTTGGCATGGAGGGTTTTTTCGTTTTATCTCCTCCTTGCTGCCCGAAGTCATTAACCACGTCATTTCACACAGACGCGCCCGCTGCATCTCATCTTTAAAGGATGAGACTGTAGCTCACCCCTTAAGGGTTGAGGCCTTCTTATAGACAGGCAACCGGCGGCTGCGAATGTCCGAGGTGACTTATGAAAGAAGTCTACTTTTTAAGATGTAGGGAATGCGGGAAGAAATTTCCGAATCAGCCCAAATCCTATTGCGAAGAGTGCTTCGCCCCGCTCGAAGTCAGCTATGACTACGACGCGCTGGGGCGTTCGCTGAAACGCGAAGCTTTGGTCCATCGAGCCTTCAATATGTGGCGCTATGCGGAATTTCTGCCATTGCCGGAAGGCTACACGCCAGCGGCCCCTATTGGTGGCACGCCGTTGGTGAAGTCACGCCACCTGGGCGCAAAGTGGGGCGCGAAGAATATCTACTTCAAGAATGACGCAGTGTGCTTCCCTTCTTTGTCGTTTAAGGATCGTGTGGTCGGGACCGCGCTGGCTGCAGCGAAGCGTTTCGGCTTCAAGACCATTGGCTGCTCGTCGACCGGCAATTTGGCTAACGCCGTTGCCGCGCAAGGCGCGCAACAAGGACTCGACACATGCGTCTTTATCCCCGCGGATCTTGAGCCGGCGAAGATTTTGAATACCGCCGTCTACGGTGGCCGCATCATCCGCATCAACGGCAACTACGATCACGTCAACCGGCTCTGCACCCAGATTGCGGATCGCTTTCAATTCGGCTTGGTCAACGTCAACCTCCGCCCCTATTACGCCGAAGGCTCCAAGACCCACGGCTACGAAATCGCCGAGCAGTTGGGCTGGGAGCTGCCGGATAACGTGGTGGTACCCATGGCCGGCGGCTCGCTGATCGGGAAGATCGCCAAGGCGTTCTGCGAACTGGCGCATCTCGGCTGGGTTGAGCCCAAGCAGGTGAAGTTCTTCGGCGCGCAAGCGACGGGATGCTCGCCGATCGCCGACAGTGTGAAGCGTAATCTGGCGCGCTTCGAGCCGCAGAAGCCAAACACCATCGCGCGTTCGCTGGCTATCGGTAATCCGGCGGATGGTCCGTTTGCGGTGCGGCTGATTCGCGAATCGGGCGGCTGGGCGGAAGACATTTCCGATCCGGAGATTATCGACTCTATTAAGCTGCTCGCCGAAAACGAAGGTATCTTCGCGGAAACCGCGGGCGGCGTGACGACTGGCGTTACGGCGAAGCTCATTCAGCAGGGGCGCATACGTCCCGACGAAACTACCGTGGTGTGCATCACCGGCAACGGCCTGAAAACTACGGATGCGATTGCAGCCGACTTCCCGGCAACACAAGCTATCGAGCCGCGCCTCGAAGCCATTGAAGCGCTGGTGCAACAACAATTGCATCAAACCGTCAGCGCGTCGTAATCGTCGACGCGCCCCGTTTTCTGAAGCTGTCATTCCGAGCAGAGCGAGGAATCCGCTTTCTCGCACACAAAATGAAAAGAACGAAGAGGAGAATACGCAGTGGCAATCACAATTGAAATTCCGACAGCGTTTCGCCGCTTCACCGACGGCGTACCGAAGCTCGATTCCGTAGCCTCGACCATCACTGAAGCGTTGAACGACTTGACCACGCGTTACCCCGCGCTCTCGCGGCACGTCCGCGACGAGCAAGGCCAAATTCGCCAGTTCCTCAACGTGTACCTCAACGAAGAAGACATCCGCTTCCTCGGCGGCGAATCCGTCACGTTAAAAGACGGCGACCGCGTCCTCCTCGTTCCCTCCATCGCCGGCGGCTCGACTCACCCAATTCATCGCTGCAGAAAATCGGCGGTGGTAGCGGGTGCCC
>JBAVNY010000276.1:0-9085 GCA_049691535.1 Candidatus Acidiferrum sp. | reverse complement strand
GCGAATATGCCGTTGACCCGTTGGAGTCTGGCGTTTGCAAATGAGACCGGCCAAAGCAGCAGCACGAGCGCTGCGGTGGCCACGGTGACCTCTTTGGCGACTCTGGAAGACCGCGCCCTGGTCGAAGAAGCGCAACTCGGAAACCGTGCTGCGTTTGAAGAGTTGGTGCGCCGATATGACCGGGACGTGCTGCGGCTGGCGCTGAACCTGATGAAGCGCACCGAAGATGCGCGTGACGTATATCAAGAAGCCTTCCTGAAGGTCTATCGCAACTTACATCGCTTCCGTTTTGAATGCAGCTTTTACACCTGGCTGTATCGGGTTGTGACGAATGTGTGCCTGGACCATCTGCGGCGGAGACAGGCGCGGCCGGAAGATCAGGCTCCGGAGTTGCATGCTGCGCAATTCGAAGAAGGCGGCACGGATTTCTTCGAGAGGCAGAAGGAGCACCGGCCGGCGCTGGATCCGGAAAAATATCTGATGGGCGTGGAGATCAAGGCAAAATTGGCTGCGGCCATGAAAAGTTTGTCGCCGCGAGAGCGCATTGTGTTTGAGATGAAGCATTACCAGGGGCTGAAGCTCCGAGCCATCGGAGACGCCTTGGGAACCAGTGAAGAAACGGTGAAGAATTCGTTGTTCCGGGCCACGCGCAAACTCCGCGGAGAATTGGGAGTGCTGCGATGAGCGGGCCGGAAATGCAAAACTCGTGCGATGAAATTGCACCGCTGCTGGTGTTCTTTGCGTGCGGCGAAGTAAGCGAGCAGGAACGCACCGCGATCGAGGCGCATGTGGCGGTGTGCGCAGAATGCCGCGAGCAACTGGCGGGCGAGCAGGAATTTCACAGCGCACTGGGATCGACGATTTCCGCAGCAGATGATCTGGATGGGACCGGCGCGTTGCTGGCGCAATGCCGCAGTGAATTATCGGAAAAGCTGGATGATTTGGCACGGCCTGCGGCGGAAGAAAAGACGCCGGCGTTTGCGAAGTTGCGGTGGTGGATGGCACTGCACCCGGCGTGGAGTGCGGCGCTGCTGGTGCTACTGGGACTGATGGGCGGAGCGGAACTGACGCAGTGGTTCACCGGACGCAATAATGCGAAGGCGTTGGACGAAGCGGTGAATGTACGGCCGAGCCCGCGATTCACGGAAGACCAGCTTTCGAAGATGGCGGTGGCGGGCGTGAATCTGACTCCTTCTGCGGCTGCGGGCGGACAGAATGTGCGGCTGCAACTGAGCGCGGAAGAGCCGATGGTGCTGATGGGGAATCTGGATGATTCGGATGTGCGGGGAGTGTTGACGTACATCGTGAAAAATGGACAGCGATTCGATCCGGGATTGAAATTGGATTGTCTGGATGCGTTGAAGGCGCGGGCGCAGGATTTGGAAGTGCAAGGAGCGCTGCTGGCCGCGGCACGGAAAGATGAGAATCCGGCGGTGCGGCTGAAGGCATTGGATGCGCTGAGGAATTCTTCCTCGGATCGCGTCGTTCGGGAAACATTGCTGCAGGCTTTGCAACATGATGCGAATCCGGGAGTGCGCGTGGAGGCGGTAAACATTTTGGTAAGTTCGCTGGAATCGGAGAAGCCGGAAGCGCTGGCGCGGCTGGAACCGATTGTGGATTCGAGTAACGCAAAGGTCAGAGCGATATCGAGCAGCACGAAAAACTCCGAGGCGGAAGAATCACTGGAGAATGTGGTGCGGACGCTGGAAGAATTGCAGCGGAGCGATCCGAACCGGTATGTGCGGTTGCGCAGTGCTGCGGCGCTGCGGCAGATCAATGAGCGCAACGACCAGTAACGGCAGACGTTGAAGGCAAAGCGGCATTCGAATGTGCTTCGGATCTGAACGATGAAATTCCAGGTTAGCCATGTAGTTTCTCGGAGCCGGTGGAATCGGAAACGGATGCTGCGAAATGCGTTCGCGATTCTGACGGTGGCTGCGGGCTGGTCTGCCGTGGCGAAAGCCAATTCCGCTGAAAACTTGACGCCCCATGCGGCGGTGGACCGCTCCGGCGAAATCGCCACGCAGGATGGGCTGACGCTGCATTTCAGCACGGACTTAGGTTCGGTGACAATTGAAACGCTGGCTGCCACGGCTGCTCCGGTGGTGCGGTATAAGGCGCACGTTGAAACAGATGCGCGAGAAACGGTGGCGCAAGCGCTGCTTGAAAAATACACACTAGGAATACACAGCACGCCGGCGGGAGTGACGCTGACCGGCGGTTTGCCGTCTTCGCACGTGGCGTCGACGCACAACGCGCAATTCTGGGTGCGATTCGTGATCAGCGTGCCTGCCAATTACAACTTATACGTGACCACCGGTGGAGGAGACATCGAAACAGCGGATATTGGAGGCCGGGTGTTTCTGAACACTGAGGGTGGAAACATCAAGACCGGGCGACTGGGCGCGCTGGCCCGGGGAATTGGGACGCCGGAAGCGCCGTTGGCAAAGGTAGTGACGCAGGGCGGACATATCGCGGTGGAGGATGTGTACGGCGATCTGGATGCGTTCACGGCCGGTGGCCATATTCAAGCGGGAAATATTAATGGAAGCGCGAAACTGCGGACCGGTGGCGGGCATATTCGCGCGGGACGGATCAAAGGCGCGGCGCGATTGGAAACGGACGGCGGAAATATTACGGTGGGCGAGGCCGGCGCGGCGTTGGGCGTGCGCACCGGTGGTGGGCAAATTGATTTAGGGGAAGTGCACGGATCGATCCATGCGCAGACGGCGGGTGGCGGCATCCGTGCGATGTACATCGCAGGGCCAATGGAAATGCAGACGAATGGCGGAAGCATTTGCCTGACGCGGGTGGCGAATACGGTGCGCGCGGAAACTGGTGGAGGAACGATTACGGCGTGGATCACGCCGGAGGCTCGCGACGTGAATCATGTGGTGCAGTTGCCGGGTCCTTCGCAATTGGGATCGAGCACCGGAGACATCGTAGTTTTTTTGCCGCGCAACATCGCCGCAACGATTGACGCAACGGTGGAGAATGGCGGGCCAACACGGATTGAATCGGACCCGTCGCTGCAACTGAATGTGCAGGCACAGGCCGACGGCCTGGTTCACGCGCTGGGCGTACTGAACGGCGGAGGAGCGCTGCTGAAATTGCGCACCACGGCGGGAAAGATACGTCTGCAGTATGTGGATGCGGAAATGGGATTGCGGCAATCGCTGCAGCAGGAACAGATGGAACGATTGTCGTGGAAATTGAATGATGCCGGCGTGGAACGGATGAAGATGGCCCCCGACAATCCAATGCAGAACGCGCATGTGGGCGGAGGAGCTGTCACGGAGGAAAAGCGCGCCTGGCTGGATGCGATGATGGACCGGCTGGAAGCGGCAGTGACCGGAGGAGTGCATGAAGATTCGGACGAATTCAAGAAACGCATCGTGAACTGTTGCAAGGCGCCGGAGTATCCGGTGCTGGCAAAGCGCGCAGGGCTGCAAGGAATTGTGCGTTTGCAGGTGAGAGTGAAGGTGGATGGCAGCGTGAGTGTGGACAAGGTGCTGGAGGGGCAACCCACATTGGTCGATGCCGCGACGGTCGCAGTGCGGCAATGGCATGCAAATCCTGAAGAAATTGGTGGAAGAAAAGTGGATGTGATTTCGACGGTAACGTTTAATTTTACGTTGCACTGAGCGTGAGTGTTCGCGATGAACGCTGTAGCGCTTTAGCTTTTTTGAGTTTCGGTCGATCCGGGATTCTGTTCGGTGGTGGTCAACTCGAAGGAGGCAGTATGAAATCTCGCTCCGCATTCGGGCTCTGCGCAGTTGTGTTGCTGTGGGTAATTTCGGCGGTGGCTCCGGCTTGTTTTGGGGTGACACGAGAATTCACGCAAACGTACCCGCTCAAAGCGGATGGAAGTTTTGAACTGAATAATGTGAATGGAACGGTGCACATCGAAGGCTGGGATAAGGATGTAGTGGAAGTACGCGCGGTGAAGAGTTCACCAGATCGCGAATCGAATCTGGACCTGGTGTCGATTGACGTGGATTCGAAACCAGGGGCGCTGACGATTTCGACGAGGTATCCGCAGGAAGAGGGTGTGGAAGTGGCGGTGGACTATACGGTGCATGTGCCGAGGCGCGCGTTGTTGGCGCACGTGAACAATGTCAATGGAACGGTGCGAGTGATGGACCTGGATTCGATTGGGGATTTGCATACGGTGAACGGAAACATTGAAATCCTGGAGGGTGGCGGAGACGTTCATGCGCACACCACCAACGGGAATGTGTATTTGGAATTGAAACATCCGGGAGATGCCAAGGGAACGCTGGCGGAAACTACCAACGGATCAGTGTGGCTGGCAATACCATCGGATTTGCAGGCAGACCTGGAAGCGCGCTGCATGAACGGAAATTTCTCGACCGAACTGCCGTTCATGATGCAGGGTGCGACACAGCGAGTGCTGCACGGGAAACTGGGACACGGCGGGATACCGATCCGGCTGGGGACGGTAAATGGTGCGATTCGAGTGGTGGCATTGAAGTCGACGGTTTAGGGTTTGCTCCGTCTAAGTTAGAGAGGAGAGCACAACGAAAATGAGCAAACGAACATTTTGGATCGCGATGGGAGCAGGTGCACTGAGCGTAGCGCTGATTGCTTTGCCGGGAATTTCGGCGAAGAAGCAGGAAGTTGGTCCGGCCACGCTGGCGCAACTGCAGGAGAGGCTTCAGGAGTTGCAGAGTTACACATCGGACGAGGCACCCGGGTCGCTGCCGGGCCAAGAAGATTTGCAGGTGGTGACAAATCCGGGCGGAGGATGGCTGGGAGTTGGCGTCTCGGAAATTACTACAGATAAAGCGAAAGAGCTTAAGCTGTCCGCGGAGCGCGGAGCATTGCTGGGCAAGATTGTTCCGGACAGTCCGGCAGCGAAGGCCGGATTGAAGCAAAACGACGTGATAACGGAGATCAATGGGCAGCGGGTGGAAGGTACGGCGCAATTCCGGCGAATGATTCGGGAGATTCCGGTGGGCAGGACGGCGCAGCTAAACGTCTGGCGCGACGGGAAATCGCAGACGGTGAGCGTGACGATTGGGAAATCGGAGCCGCGCGGGGCGATGGCCATGGTGATGCCGAGTCCGGGCAGCTATACATTCCGGATGCCGGAGGTTCAGGAACTGCCGGAGTTGCCGGAAGTTTCGGAACTGGGCGATCTGCATAATTTTGCGGTGTTTGGCTCGGCGCATCCCCGGTTGGGAATCGATGCAGAGAATCTGGAAGGAGACTTTGGAAATTACTTTGGAGCTCCTGACGGAGAAGGCGTGTTGGTGCGAAGTGTTTTTGCCGATTCGCCTGCAGCCAAGGCAGGGATGAAGGCTGGAGACGTGATTACGACTGTGAACGGGGAAAGAGTGCGCTCGGTGAGTGAGTTGCGGGAAAAGCTGGGGACAAATAAAGATGGGAAGAATGTGAAGCTGGGGCTGCTGCGGAATAAGGCAGAGATGTCCCTGAATGTGGGAGTACCTGCACCTGTAAAGCACGAGGGGCATCACGTTTCGGGAAGAACCACCATTTAAAACGAGCGTTGGATTATTGAAGAAAGCCCGGTTCGCGTAATGCGCGCCGGGCTTTTCATTCGAGGGTCTGAGTAGCGCGCTGGGCGTGTGTGAACGCTGCGTTTGGGGCTAACTGCCTTGGCCGTACTTGCGAATAAGGCGGAAAGGGCGTCGGATGGCATCCCACAGCCAAAAGCCGCGGTCTTCCGCACCTTCTGTCCAATCTTCTTCGGTCGGGGAGAGCGACAAACGGGTGAGATAGCGCGCGCCGGCAATGCCTCCGCCACCCATACTCATGCGAAACCTGGCGCGTTGCAGAAGCGGCGGCGGAGCGTAGACAGCCAGAGGCAACCATTGCGCAATTTGCCGGCAGAGCGAGGTGATTTTGCGATCGCGCGCGATTCGTTCGGTGACTTCGGCGGGCAGCTTTACGCCGAGGAGTGTTACGCCTAATTGCAAACCTACGAGCAGCATGCGCTGGGCACCAACGGTGTCTGCCGCTTTCCAAGCTTGCTGCCAATTGATTTCTGGATGACGGGTGACCAGCGCGGCCACATCGGCGACCCACATCAGGCGCTCCCAGAAATGCTTGGCACCGTGAATGCAATTCAGCAGCAACTCATCTTCGAGGCTGAGCGCGGGAACTTGGCGGCCTTCGAGAGGGAGAGAGCGGCTGCGATTGTAGAGATCCTGGATGGGCATGGGGCGCGGGTAATGGCGAAAGGTGTGCTCGGTATGAAGTTCGATGATGCGTTGCGTGCCAGGACGGGTGAAGAGATATTCACCGGGAATTTTTTCTGCGCGAATGGCGCTCTCGGGCACGTCTGCTTCGAGGCCCAGAGCAACCATGTGCTGGCTGGCGGTGAGAATGTCGGAATGGCGGACGAGCAAATCAAGGTCGACATAACTGCGAATGGCCGAGTCGCCATAGGCCAGCAGAGAGATGACCGGACCTTTAACCAGGATGGTCTGGATGCCGGTGGCGGAAAAATCGTTGAGAATCTGGAAAAGTTCAGCGGTCATGCTGAGGGTGAAGAGATGCTGGGCACGCATGCGGGCTTGTAATTTCTCGCGAGCTTCTGGGGGAACATCCTGAAAACTTAAAGCCTGTAGGCGCTGAGCGAGAAGTCCTAAGACGCTGTGCTCTTCTGCCAAATTGAGAAGCAGGTGCCAGTCGAGAGGAACGTGAAGGCGCTCCGTGACGGTGGAAGTATTCGGATTCGGAGACGCACAGGCAAGCAGAAGGGCCCACTCGTTGTCGATGGAGTGTGTGGCGAATGGTGGCAAGGCTGGCGACAGAGGCGGCTCCCCGGATGATTTCGTCAGTGTACACCCGGCCGCATGGCGATGGAGAAGCGAAGGCCGAAGCTAGGTAGGAACGACATCCGACGGCTTACAGTTGCGGGCGAGAATATCTGCGGCATCTTTGAGAATTAGTTCGCAGAGCAAATTTATTTTTTGCGGATCAGTGCTGGGGACAATGCGGCGGATGGGAACGGATTTGACGAGACGCGCAAGAGTATCGAACTCGACGGCGCGTTGCTGGCGATCGAGGAGCCAGTTCATGTAGGTGTTCTGGACCAATTCCAAGAGAGCGATGCGCGGTCGAACGTCTTCGAGACGAGGCGCGGTGGGCTCGGGGCTACGCGGAGAAAAAAGATAGATGAGGCCGAGGGGGAGTTCCTGGGAGGCGAAGTGGGCGCGCTGGCCATCAAGGGCGAGATAACGTTTCTCCCAGACTGGGGTGAGCTGCGGGAGGGCGTCTGGGGAGCCAAGGAGCTTGGCGACGGAATCGGGCCAGAGATTGACGCGCGGGTAGCCGGGAACGGCGTGGAACTGGCGGTTGGCTTCGCGAAGAGGAACGATGTCTTCGCTGAGGATGGGAATGCCGCGGAGAGCCAGGGCGGCGGCGGTGGTGGATTTGCCATAACCGGCATCGCCGCAGAAGGCGACGGCGTGGCTAGCGACGCTGGCGGCGCTGGCGTGGAGCGAGGTGACGTGTCGCTGGCGTAGAAGGAAGCCCATGATGGGGCCGAGGAAATAGGTGGCGAGATCTTCGGAGGTTAAGGGAGGCTCAACGGAGCCCCACACGCGGCGGGATTCGCCATCGATGACGAATTGTGCGCCGTCGGAATAGGCAAAGTGGAAAAACTGAGCGTCGCCGTGTTCGGTGAGAAGGAAGGAGGCGTCGGTGAGAGGTTCCGAATCGGAACGTTGAGAACGGAGACGCTGCGGCAACGTTTTGGCTTGGGTGACCCAATCTGGTTGCGACCCGGTTTCGCAGGTAATGTCTAGAGGCAGAATTGTGGCTGCAAGAGAAGAGAGACCTTCAATTTTACTGGCGGATTGAATTCCAAGACCGTAAACCTGGTAGGAATAGTGCACGGATACTATCCTAAATTAGTTCACGTTATTTGGGGAAAACTTACTTGCCGGTGCGGCGGTTCGGATTGCGAGGGTTGGTCTGATTGTCGCGCTGCCCGTGCTGCCCCAGAGATAATGTCATTTCGCTTAAGTCGCCATAAACAAGCAGTTTGGGCGCGTGGTATGGCTTCTTTGCTATTTTCTTCGGCGTCGCTATAGACTGCGGGTTCATTCGGCCCCTCGGCAAACACTGTACTTAATCCACTACGTATTTTCAATGGCTTTCAGCCAACGCAAAAGTGGGAGCGGAAATAGATTTTCCATGAGTTGCGAACCCAAATCTATCCGCAAAGTTGCTGACCACTTGTGCAGATCAATGAAATTAGAAATGCGAGGGGCGGAAACCCGCAGGGAAGACATGGGCTCCCAGAGCCCACTCCTCAAGCATACATCAACTGGCTCGGCAAGGAGGGGTGTTTTTGGCCGGCGAAGAACGGCCGGAGCAAGCTGCGACTTCATTGCCTCGCGGAGCAAAAGCTTGTTGGCGCACCAAGGAACGGGAGGAACACGGAGCAGAAATCGGAGGAGGCGCAGATCGACGAGTGGGTTTCTCTTTTGTAGCAAGACACCGGAGATTCCCGAATCATCAGACTCGAAAACTTGAGCTAGATAATCGGACTGAAGACCCGCGTGGGCTTGGGGATGAAGCGGATGCGCAGAAACTGCAGGGCGGGCGAGCTGCTGCCAACGCTGACGCAACTCTAATCGCTTTTCGAAACTTGGATTGAGCCACGGCGGATAGTGCTTCCATGGATCGGACTTTTTGAATAAGCCAAGCGCTCGGGTTCGGAACCCGCCACCAAGAGGAGGGATGCGGCCATGGGCTAGCATGAATGCGCCAAAGGTGCCGGCGATTGTAGCGAATGCTCTACGTTTCCAGAGATAGAGGAGATAGGGCCAGGCTTGGCCTGTCAGGATGTCGTCGCCGCCATCTCCGGAAAGAACTATCCGTGAGTGGGCGGCAGTGATTTGTGCAAATTCGCGGGTGTAGGAGGAAAAGGTTTCGAAGGTGGGCTCGGGCGCAACGGTAGCTGGGTCGAATTCTTCATCCCACGGACGAACGGCGGCACGTTCGAAGACCTGGTGAGGCAGGCCCACTTTCGTTGCGGTCAAGCTGGCGTAGTGGGGCTCTTCGTCGTCCATGAAGGGACGCCAAC
>JBAVNY010000275.1:0-1851 GCA_049691535.1 Candidatus Acidiferrum sp. | reverse complement strand
GCAGTACTCCGTAGCACGACAGGGGATAGTCACGGCAAATAAAATCTGTTCCGAGCCGAGTTTTTCAACAGACTCAGTTCTTTTCTGAACCGCGAAACCGCAAAATCTCGAACGTGATTCTCAGCGACTTACAGGTATACATCCTGTAGGGTTTTCCGAACCCTCCACTTGTTCGACTCACCAAGACTTGGCGACCTATAGCCAGTAAATAGCGTCCGTGCAGATCTGATGACTTCCTCCAAGCGGGCTTCGGGACCGGGATAACTTACTTCTGGGTTGCCCGTCATACACCCATGCTAGACTTCGCTACTACGCCGTCCTGAACTCGTGACCGTTACGGAGTACAAACACATGAGGCTCCTCATACAGTGTGTGGCAAGTTTCTGTGTACTCTTCTCCTGCGCCGCCCTCCTCTCAGCGCAAGATGGGGCGCTCCTCTATAAGAGCGCCTGCGCCACATGTCATGATTCTGGCGCGGAGCGTGTCCCCAGTCGGGAAACCCTAAAAGCCATGACTCCGGAGCGGGTTCTCGCAGCAATGGAATCCGGCCCCATGACTGCAATGGCTAGCCGCCTCTCGGCCGTGGAACGCCACGCTGTGGCTGAATTTGTTACGGGAAAATCTTTTAGCAAAGCAGTGGAGACGACTCCAAAGTCTCAGGCCACGTGTGCTAATGCGCCGGGTACGTTAAGCGATCCGGCGGCTTGGCCAATATGGAATGGCTGGGGGGCAAGTCTGGCGAACACTCGTTTTCAGGAGTCGTCGGTCGCGGGACTCACCGCTGCGGAGGTTCCACGTTTAAAACTGAAATGGGCTTTCGGCTTTCCGGGCGACTCCAGCGCCAGTGCGCAGCCCGCCATCGTGGGCGGGCGCGTATTCGTTGGAAGCCAGGGCGGAAGTGTCTACTCGCTCAGCGCAGATAGCGGTTGTGTGGAGTGGCGGTTTGAGGCACCGGCATCGGTGCGGTCCGCGGTGGTCATCGGGCGCGTAGATACGGAATCCGGACCTAGCTTTGCGGCGTTCTTTGGTGATGTCAGTGGTGTCGTATACGCTGTTGCGGCTGCCACAGGGAAGCTGCTATGGAAGACGAAGGTAGAAGGTCATCCCGCTGCCCGCATTACTGGTTCGCCAGCGTTTTACGCTGGCCGACTGTATGTTCCGGTCTCCTCAAGTGAAGAGGGCTCCGCGATGGTGCCAGACTACCAATGCTGTCGTTTCCGGGGCAGTGTGGTGGCCTTGGACGGCGCGACCGGAAAACAAGTTTGGAAAACCTATACGATCAATGACGAAGCACGCCCCACAAAGAAGAACAAAAATGGCGTCCAACTATGGGGCCCTTCCGGCGCGGCCATCTGGAGCACACCTACAATCGACGCGAAGAAAAACGCATTGTATGTCACCACTGGCGACAACTACAGCCATCCTTCCACTGAGTCCAGCGACGCATTCCTGGCGATGGATCTCGATTCCGGGAAGATTCTGTGGTCTCGACAATTGACATCTTCCGACGTGTGGAATACTGCTTGCCGAATGATAGACAAAACCAATTGCCCGGAGCCTAGCGGACCCGATTTCGACTTTGGCGCTTCCCCCATTCTGGTAACTCTGTCGGACGGACGGCGAGCCCTCGTAGCGGGTCAGAAGTCGGCAGTTGTCTACGCCATCGATCCCGACAAGGGTGGAGAAGTCATCTGGCAGGTACGCATAGGTAAGGGTGGCAGCCTTGGCGGCATTGAATGGGGTTCCGCCGCCGATCAATCTAATGTCTATGTGGGCCTGTCCGATATTGGCCGGATCGTCTTACCGAACTCGTTTGCTACGGATGCGGATCCTAAACAAGGGGGCGGCATG
>JBAVNY010000274.1:0-1673 GCA_049691535.1 Candidatus Acidiferrum sp. | reverse complement strand
TCGGTCGATCTCGCCGCTGCTTTTTCAGCGTTGCGCGGTTTGACCAAGGCTGAACGCGAAAGCTGCGTCACGCACTCAGAAAAAGAGTCGCTGGCGCCTTCTGGAATCGAGGCAGCAGGTCCGGCTGGGCCGATCTTTATCATGTTCATCGTGTTCATCGTGGTCGCCTACATTCCAGGGGCTGGCGTTCCATGCCACCAGCGGTCCGTGAGAATCATGAAGACACTGGCTTGCGCCTGTGCCTGCCTTGACGCTGCAAACACAGGAATCGAAGAGACGATTAGACAACCGCAGTGAATCTGTTGCGGTTCATGACTTCCTCCTCAGGCCTGCTGCCCCGGATAGCCCAGCTTTCCGCCAAAGTAACATTCAATGTCCTTGATCCTTCCACCCGCGAACCTGTAGTACTCCGTGTTTCGCAGTGCTTTGCCGTCTTTGGTCTTCAACAGATATTTGGTAAAGCCATCGTTTCCATGGATGATCATGCACTCCACTTCGAAACTCACCACCATCTCCGACGTGGGCCAGCATCGTTCCTTGAAAGCGCTCTTGTCGATGTGGTCGTCGAATGGGCTGGAAAATGTGAAGCTGTCGGCAAGCAAACTTTCCAACGGGCTCCACTGTTTTTTCTCAAACGCCGAATAATAGGCCCGGATCAGTTGTTCTTTAGCCGCATTTGATTCCCCTGACGCGGCATTGTCCCCCGCGGTGCCTTGCAAGGCGCGTGCGCGTGCCGCGCCCAGCAGGACTGATGCCCCGGCCAATGCGCCTGCCCCCGCCTTGAGCAGATTTCGACGCGATGTCGCATGGTTCATATCGTGAATGCCTCCTTCGAAAAATTGATTTCAAGTACGAACTGTCTTGGCCATGAACGAATCTTCCTAACATACGAACCGGTTGGTATGCTACTAGCATGCACCATCTTCTATACCCGATGCGCTGAGCCCCTCCTGCGGTTGCCCGGCGCGCGCAAGGATTGCAGCCAGCCAATCATGTTTCTCTTCCCCTCTTGCGGCACATTCGCACCCTGAGCATTCTTGGCCAGCGAGGCGTAGCCTTCGACCATCGCCACCAGAAAACCGGCCGCCTCCACGGGTTCCACGTCGCGGCGAACCATTCCACGGGCCTGTCCTTCTCGCAAAGCGGCTGCGATGCCCTCCCGCCAGTCATCGAACACCCTCGCCAGCCGCTTGCGGAATCCCTCATCCAGGGGAGACATTTCCTGAGCCAGATTGTTGAGGGGACAGCCGCGCCGCACGTCTTCCGGCCGAATTGATTCGGCTTGAACAATGCCGATCAAAGTGGTCACAGGGTCCTTGCTGGTTTGCAGGGGGCGCAACCATTTGACGTGGACGTCGGGGGCGATGACCTCTTCGACGATGGCGTACCCCAAGGCTTCCTTGTTTTCGAAGTGGTGGTACAGCGCTCCCTTGGTGACTCCACTGGACGCCAGAATTGTATCCAAGCCGGCGCTTTGGAAACCCGATCTGTAGACCTCGCGGTATGCAGCTTGCAGCAAGCGCTCCCGCGTGCGCTCAGGATTGCGCAGCCTGGTTCCATTACGCTTCGGACCTTTGCCGGATGCCAACATACCGATCAGTATGTATGGTAATCGTCGCAGCGTCAAGTGAACTTCGCGCGGGCGTTGCTCCGTTTTTTGGTAGGCATTCCTC
>JBAVNY010000273.1:0-14788 GCA_049691535.1 Candidatus Acidiferrum sp. | reverse complement strand
GGCCGGTGGCGATGCCCATGCCTTCAATCCATTGTTCGGACTGGCCATCGGGAGTGACGCGATGAATGGTGCCGTCGTGGCGGCAGGAGACGAAAAGGTCGCCCTCGGGGCCAACGGCGAGGCCGGAGGGATTTATGAGCGACGTGACGTAAGGCTTCACATTGTAGTTCGCCGTGATTTTGTAGAGCGAGACGGGAACACGCTGGCCGCGCGGGCCGCTGAAGGTGACATAAATATTCCCGAGAGCATCGACGGCGGGATTCGCGATGGGGTGGAGATTGTCGGCAATTTGAAACGCGAGAGAGACCGGGAAAGGCTGGCTTTCGGATTGGGCGACAGCGATCTGCACGGTGTTGCCGCTGGCGTTTTCAGGAACGCGGGCAATGACCCGATTGTTGCTGGCCAACGAGAGGGCACCCTCTGCTTCGCCGAAGCGGACAACCGGGCGCACGTTGTGGCGGGAGGTAAAGCCGCCGCCGTACAGAGTGATCTCGCCACCGGGAAGCGCCGCAGTGGGCGCGACACGGTCGATATGCGGGATGCCGTTCTTTTCCGCTGAGGAGCCGATACCGAATTTCATAGCAAGTAAAAGTGTAACGCCAGACGCAAGCAAATGGCAGCGTACACCCCAGCCATCCAGTCGTCAGCCATGATACCCCAGCCCCCGGGCAACTTTTCGAGGCGGCGGCAGGGGAAGGGCTTGAGGATGTCGAAGAAGCGGAAGAGTAGAAACGCGGCTAGCAAGTACTTCCAGTTCAGCAGGCTCATGCCGGTGTAAAGGGCGAAGGTGTTGGCGTCGACGGAGTGCAGGAAGGTGGCCGGAGCAGTTATGGGGGCCAAGCCGAGGATCAGCGCGAGATGCACGCCGGAAACTTCGTCGATGACCACGAATTGCGGGTCTTTAATACCGGAGTATTGAGAAACTTCGGTGCTGGCGCGCACGCCGAGAAGAGCGACGATAAGCCACACGGCGACGGAGGGAATGAGGAGTAGTGCCAGGCCGTAGGGATTGGTCAGAAGATGCGAATCGGCGCCGAGTGTAAATTGCAGAGTGCCGGAGACGAAGAAAAACCAGCTCAGTGGATGCGAAACGATGGCGAGGAGTAGGCCGACGAGCGAACCCCAGGTGCCGGGTGCGGGTTTAAGGTAGCCGATGCCGAGGACAGTGGCGATGGCGTAGGCCAAGCGAGGCTTTGGCGCAGTGGATGCGACCGCGACCGGCTCAGTGGATGGTGTCATCGTCGTTGTCGTGGTCCTCGTGCGGAATGTGACGGTCAAGATCGTGTTCACGTTCCGGAATATTTTCTTCGTCTTCGTCGAAAATCGGATCCGAGACTACGTATTTTTCCGAGGCCCACGCACCGAGATCCAAGAGGCGGCAGCGTTCACTGCAGAACGGGAAATCGGCATCGCGGTCGGAATCCGTGGGACGTTTGCAAATGGGACAAATGTGTTTCATGGCAAAGAAAGAGTTTTACCACCACGGCGGGAGCAAGAACAAGCTGAGAGGAGTGCGGCGGTACGGATCAAGAGTTCTATCCTAAAACGCGGAGTGTTGCGCCAGTGGAGATGCGGGTGAGCTTTTCGACGGGCGGTGGCGGAATGTTTGCCATCGGCTGCTGGGCGAAAGCAGCGGGCGTGCGAATTTCTGTGACGCGACCGATAAGGTCGTAGGCGTCGGTCTTGGTGATTTCTACTTCGACGATGTCGCCCATGGCGGCGATTTGGCCGGAGGGCAGTTCGATATCGGTGAGGTAAAGCTTGCCGTCGATGTCTGGCGCCATCGATTCGAGGCGCGCTTCCCAGACGAGTGGATTGTCTTTTGAAGGGCCTTCGACGAGAGCAGTGAAGGTGTGACCTTTGCGGGCGCGGAGTTTCTCGCGGGAAATTTTCTTCTGAAGAGACATTAAGCGATTGCGGCGATCGGCGATGGTTTCGGCGTCGACTTTGCCTTCGAGGGGAAAACTGGCGGCGTTGTCGACATCGGAATATTCGAACACGCCCATCCAATCGAGCTGCGCGGATTTCACGAAATCGTAGAGTTCTTGGAAATCTGCGTCGGTTTCGCCGGGGAATCCGACGATGAAGCTGGTGCGCAAAGCCACGCCGGGAATGGTGGTACGCATGCGGTCGAGCATTTTTAGAAACGCATCGCCGTGGGAGCCGCGCTTCATGCGGGCTAGAACGTTGCGGCTGGCGTGCTGGAGAGGCATATCTACGTATTTTGCAAGGCGCGGATGAGCAGCCAGAGTATCGAGAAGCTTTTGCGTGACGCGGTTTGGGTAGGCGTAGAGAAAGCGGACCCAGAGGAGGTCTTCGACTTGTGCGAGTCTTTCAAGCAACCGGGCAAGGCCGTCACGGAGACCGAGGTCTTCGCCGTAGGAGGTGGTGTCTTGGCCGATGAGGGTGACTTCACGAGTGCCGGCGGCAGCAAGATTTTCGGCTTCGCGGACGACGGACTCGAAGCGGCGGCTGCGGAAAGTGCCACGCAGTTGCGGGATGATACAGAAGGTGCAGGGATGATCGCAGCCTTCGGCAATTTTGATGTAGGCCTGGTGCTTGGGAGTGGTGAGAATGCGCGGCGTGAGATCGTGGTAGAGAAATGCCGGAGGCTGAGCTGGCAGCACGCGAAGGTCGCCTTCGACGGCTTCTATGATGCGTTCGACTTCACCGGTCCCGACGACGGCATCGACTTCGGGGACCTGTTCGAGAATTTGGTCGCGATAGCGTTCGACGAGGCAGCCGGCGACGATCAATTTTTTCGCGGCGCCAAATTTCTTGTGCTCGGCCATTTCGAGAATGGCGTCTACGGATTCTTTCTGCGCGGCCTCGATGAAGCTGCAAGTGTTCACGACCAGGATTTCGGCATCGTCGGCGCGCGGCGTGAGTTCGTAGCCTTCGCGCGCGAGAATGCCCATCATGACCTCGCTATCGACGAGATTCTTCGGGCAGCCCAGGGATATAAAACCAACTTTAGTCATACGGAGCGAAATGCGCCTTCACGCAGTCTCTCTATTTTAGCATGCTTAGTTGGGAGCTTAGCGGGAACGGGGCGCAGCGCGGACCTGGTCGAGGAGCGAGCGTAACCGCAGAGAATCGCAGGGTTTGCCGCCGAAACGGGCTTGGGCGTAAAGCTCGGTGAATTCGGTGATAGCAGGAACCAACTCGGCCTGAAGGCGAGAAGAGGCGGCAAACTCGCGGGGTGTTTGCGTGGAAGGGCGAGAGCAGCCGCGTTTTTCGAGCAGTCGGAGAAGTTCAGAGTAGAGGCGGGACGCAAGTTGAGGATTGTTGCCGGCAGCTGCGGCAGAGTTTACCTGCCATTGAAGCGAAAGCCACAGGAAAAACTTGCGAATCCAATCGAAGCGCAAAATGAAGAGCAGTAAAACGAGTGCCGCGGGGAAAACGACACGTAAATTATTGTGGGAACCTTGCCAGGTGGTGAGCTTGCCCATGAGATGGGCTTCGAGATTGCGGAACTTGGTGCGTAGCGCTTCGGTCCAATCGGCGGAATTGCGGCGCACGTTTTGCGCCAGCACGAGCTGGTGAGTGAAATCATAATTGATGACCCACTCGTTCCAGTTGAGCTGAAACCAATCGATGTACATGCCGAGGCGCGACAAAAGGCTGAGCGAGGAGTCGTTCGCAGGCGGAGTGGGATCGAAGACGAGCCAACCAAAGCCCGGGAAGTAGGCTTCGACCCAACTATGCGCGTCGCTGGCATGAACAATGTAGTCGCCGGCGACGTCGTTGTACTCACCAGGCAAAAAACCATTCACGACTCGAGCAGGAATTTTGAGAGTGCGGAGCATTACCGCCATAGCCGAGGCGAAATATTCGCAGTGGCCGGCTTTTACTTCGAACAGAAAATGGGCAAGAGGATCTTTGCCAGGCTTGCCGATGAGATTCAAGGTGTAGGCGAAGTTGCTGCGCAGATAGGCTTCGAGCGCGATGGATTTATCTAAAGGAGAATTCGCGGAGGCGGTGATGCGACGAGCGAGTTGGGAAATGCGCGGATCGAGGGGCGCAGGAAGCTGGAGATAGGTGTCGCGAATATCTGTCGGGTAATTGGTGCTGGCGTTGCGGGCTTCGGTGGGCCGAGCGACGGGCAGGACGGAGACGCCATCGTAACGAATAGCGCCGTATTTGTGAGCGGGATTAAAGATGGACGCGGAAGAATCCTGAGAAAGGTAGCTGTGGCGCACCTCGCCATCGTAGTTGCCACCTTCCGCTGAGAAGTTACCACGCAAGGCGATGGGGCGGAATGGCGCGAAGACCACTTCGCTGCCGGTGGGTTCGAGCCATACGGTGAAATGAATCTCGACGGCGGGACGTCCCTCGAGTTCGCTAGGATCGACAAGGGGGATCCAACCTTCGCGAATGGGACGAGAGATGTTGCGCTGCCGGGAGTCTGCGGACCAGCGGTGGCCGTCGAAGGTGCTCATGGCGATACCGCGCCAGCGCAGGAGTGGATAGTTCACAGGAGAACCGGTGCGGACGCGCATCACGACCGCGGAGCTCTTTTTTATTTCGCCAATCTGGCCGAGTTCGACATTATCGGAGAAGCCGCTCATGAAGGATGGCTGCGAGTTGGAGTGGGCAAAGTAGCCGGCGCTGAAGCGCGGGAAGACGAAGAAAAGAATCGAACCAAAGAGCACGGCGCCGGCGGCAACGGTGAGGGCGGCCAAGGTGAGCGCGCGATGGAAGCGGCGCTCGCGATCGGAACGTGCGACGACGAGCGGAAAAATGGCTTGGGAAGCGCCACGGCGAATTTCGAGTCCGAGGAAAACGGCGACGGCGGAGAGCAGGAAGATCAGGAAAAATGCCAGGAAGGAGGTGTCGATGGTGAAAACCGCGGCGGCAAGAATGCCGGCGAAGGCCAGCATGGCGAGGAAGCGCGCGTCGCGATCGGTGACTGCGCTGTAGAGGCGGACGATGGTGACGAAGAGCAGGAAATGGACGGAGGCGAGAAGCGCTGAGAAGAGGGTGGAGTTGGCGGCCGTGCCCATAAAATTGCGCGAGACGAAGAGGATGTCGATGGGGAAAAAGAAGAGGTAGGCAACGACCAGACGAGTGGCCAGGGTCTGGCGGAGTTCCGCAGGATAGCCGCGCCACCAGCGAAAGCCCTTATAGATGACGGCGGAGGCGGCGAGGGTGGTAGTGACGGGATCGAGTTTGCCGGTGGTGACGATGGCCAGCGTGGAGGTGAGCACCAGGAAGAACAACGCGGTGCGATAGAAGCGGTCCGCGGGTAGCGTGAGTGGCGGTGCTGTGATGACAGAGGCCATGGAGTGATTAGAGTATCAGCTTGAGGCGAGGATTTAAGGTGCGCTGAGGGTCAGGTGAAGAAGAAAGGTAACGGCTGGGGCTACGACTGGGAGGCCAAGGCGGCGCGGGCCACTTTGCGGGTGAGGTTGGAGATGGGGACGGAGGAGAGATCGGCGAGCGGGAAGATTTCGGCGATGGGGAGGTGAGGAAGCTTTTTTACGTTGATCCGGAAAGGGTGAATAGAAATATTGCGGTAGGTAACGGCGTGGCGGGCTTTTTGGAGTGGGGCGAGATGCAGTGACGTGGGATTCAGGCGGGGGAGGAGTTGATGGAGGTGAGCGCGAAGTTCTGCGACGGGATTGGATTTGATTTGGATGGTGGGGAAATGCCACATGCGCGAAAGAAGATTAGAGATGTCGGCGCGAGCGGCAGCGGATTTCGTAGGAGCTTTGGGAGGGGGAAGCAGAAAGGTGCGGCCTTGGGGATCAAGGAAGACCGCGGAAGCGAGGATGATATCCACGGTGTCGCGCTTTTTGCGTTTCTCGGGAATTACGTCGGCTAAGCCGAGCTTGCGGGCTTGGCAAAATTCGCTGATGGGGCACAGCAGGCACTGCGGAGAGCGAGGAGTGCAGAGGGTGGCGCCGAGTTCCATCACGGCTTGATTCCAATCGCCGGGCGCGCCGGAGGCGAGTAAATGATCTGCGGTGGATTGCAATTTTTTCCAGGTCGCGGTTACACGCAAATCGCCGTGGATGGCATCGAGGCGGGCAATGACGCGGGCGACGTTGCCATCGAGGACCGCGAAACTTTTTCCGTAGGCAATGCTAAGGATGGCGGCCGAGGTGTAGTCTCCGATTCCAGCAAGTGCGAGCACGTCGGCGGGACCGGAAGGGA
This sequence comes from Candidatus Acidiferrum sp., assembly GCA_049691535.1. Taxonomy (GTDB): domain Bacteria; phylum Acidobacteriota; class Terriglobia; order Acidiferrales; family UBA7541; genus Acidiferrum. The sequence goes on along the minus strand of JBAVNY010000273.1, from coordinate 8,629 downwards.
AGTGGCCGTCATGCTTGGCGACAATTTGCCGGGCGGCTTCCTGGAGGTTACGAGCGCGGGAATAGTAGCCAAGGCCAGCCCAGAGGCGGAGAACTTCCTGGGGAGGAGCTTCGGCGAGTGACTGGACGGTAGGAAAGTGTTCGAGGAAGCGATTGTAATAGGGGATAGCGGCAGCGACGCGGGTCTGCTGCAACATAATTTCGGAGAGCCAGATACGGTAGGGATCTTTGGTGCGGCGCCATGGGAGGTCTCGCTGGAATTGGTAAAACCAGGCGAGAAGGTTTTTACGGAGACGAGATAATTCGCGAGCAGAGAGCATGCGCGGAGTAGTGTCGCACAGGAGAGCGGCGGTTCTCGAGTTGAGGCGGGGACGGCACAATTTCTTGCAGTGTGATCGGTGCGACTCGCCACTTTCTTTTCTCGTGTGCTATGTTTTTGGATTGCCATGGCCGTCAACGTCCCACCGTCCAACATTGGATTTGATTTAGCGGAGGCGGTACGCCACCTCTCGGAGCGCGACGAACAATTGAAAGCGCTCATCGCGGAGTTGCTTCCGTTCAAGATCGAGTATGAAGAAACGGAAAGTCCCTACGAAATTCTGATGGAGTCGATTGTGTATCAGTCGATTTCCGGGAAAGCAGCGGCGACGATTTTTGGGCGGATTAAGGCGCTTGGGTCGAATGGACATGCGCCTACACCAGAACAGATGCGCAAACTACCCGCTCGGGAGCTGAGGAAGGCGGGACTGTCGGCGGCAAAAGTGGCGGCGATGAAAGATCTGGCTCGGAAAACGATGGAAGGCATCGTGCCGACGCTGGAAGAAGCGCAGGCGCTCTCTGATCAAGAGCTGGTCGAGAGGCTTGTATCTGTGCGGGGCATCGGCGCGTGGACCGTGGAGATGTTTCTTATTTTTCGTTTGGGCAGGCCGGATGTGCTGCCCATACACGATCTTGGGGTGAAAAAAGGGTGGTCGGTGGCTTATGGCAAGAAGCATATGCCGAAGCCGCAAGAATTATTGAAGTTTGGTGAGCGGTGGCGGCCGTATCGGACGGTGGCGAGCTGGTACATGTGGCGGGCGTTCGAACGTGCCGGCTACAAAGTGACGAATAAGATTCGCGCACGCAAGCCGCGCAAGAAGCATAAGAAAAAGAAGAAGATTCAGGTGCTGCGCAAAGCGAAACGTAAATGACACCACAACGTTTGCGGCGACTACCTCGAAAGGCGGGACCTGCAAATTACGTCGAGGTGGGGATTTCCCGGACCAGCAGATACATTCCGGCCAGGCCCAGGAGCAGCACTGAGCCTTCAAACATTACCGAGCGGTGATGGAGTTTGTTGAATTCGACGCGGCGGGGATCGGTTTCGGGAGTATTTTGCACCGAGACCATGTCTTTCTTCAGAGCTTCCATGCGGCGGCTGACGGTGAATTGGGATGCGGCGGTCAGAAGCACCATCAAGACCACGCACATGGCGACGGGGTTGGTCACACTGGCAAAATCTTGAGTGCGAATCAGGCGCGCCACAACGAAAAGGACGCCTAGAATAATTCCGGCGAAGTGAAGGCGGGCGAGGGCAAAGCCGACCATCATTCCGGCGGCGTCACGGTTGCCCAAGATCGCAAACGCCCCCGGCGCCACCACGAAGCTCAAAAAGACATCGGCGCCGAGCCAGAGACTTAAAGTTAAAACTTCGATGGTGCGCAAAATGGTCTGCATGCCGCCACTATACAAGAGCTGCACGGCGCAGCAAAACTAACAGGTGATCGCTAATTGAGTTTTTTCGCAGTGAAACTTTCCAATTCATCTTCTTCGGCGCGGTACGTAACTTCTATGGGATTGCAGCAGACTTCACAGTCTTCGACGTAGGTTTGCCGTCCTGGGACAGACAAATCCAGAATCATGGAGATTTTTTCGCCGCAATAGGGGCAGGTGAAATAGTGTTCCACGTCAACGCTCTACTTGGGAATTTCCGCGGCGCTGGTATAAATCTTCAGCCCGAGGCTGCGTCCGACGCGTACCATTTCCGTTGGTTCCCGAGCGGTAAGGCCCGGCGATGAGAATCATCATCGATTTTTTCGTGTCTGCCGTCACGCATTCCTTCCCGCAACCGCCTAATTCAAGAATAACGAAGTCGTCTTGAGCTTCGCCAGTTAAGATACTTGCCATGCGAAACACCCGCGTGCTTTTGACGGCACTTGGCGGACCGGAAGTTTTGAAGGTCATTGAGGACGAAATTCGCGAGCCTGCGGCGAATGAAGTGCGGGTCCGAATTCTCGCGTGCGGTGTCGCTTTTGCGGATGTGCTGATGCGTCGGGGACTGTACTCCGGTGTGCCACCGCTTCCTTATTCTCCCGGCTACGACATTGTTGGCACGGTTGAATCCTGCGGAGCCGCGGTTGCGGAATTCATGTTTGGCGATGTGGTGGCGGCAATCACGCAAACGGGCGGATATTCCCAGTACATCGTGTTATCGGAATCGGAGTTGGTGCGCGTCCCCGCGGGGCTTGATCCCGCCGAAGCGGTCAGCCTAGTTCTGAATTACACCACGGCGTATCAGTTAATCCATCGAATAGCGAAACTGCGTGCCGGTGAAAGCGTACTGATTCACGGCGCGGCTGGAGGGGTGGGGACGGCCGCGCTGCAACTTGGTTCACTGGCCGGATTGAAAATGTTTGGCACCGCTTCCAAGCCAAAGCGCGATCTGGTGGAATCGCTTGGCGGTATTCCCATCGATTATCGAAGCGAGGATTTTGTGCAGCGGGCTGCTGGAGTTTCGGCAGCGTTCGATCCGATTGGTGGCCGCAACTGGATGCGATCGTATCGCGCGCTGGGTAAAGGGGGACGGTTTGTTGGGTACGGGATGTCTGCGGCGCTTGAGCGAGGGCGGCGGAATATGCTGCTCGCAGTAGCAAGTTTCGCGTGGCTTGGTGTAGCCGGATTGCTGCCGGGTAAATCGGCGCGGTGGTACAACATCATGACGGAGAAGAAGAAGCATCCGGAGTGGTTTCGCGAGGACCTGACGCGGTTACTTACGATGCTGGAAGAGAAATCCATCAGACCGGTGGTGGCGGAGCGCCTTCCTTTGCGTGAAGCGGCGCGGGCACACGAGTTGCTGGAGCATGCTTCGGTTAGCGGGAAAATCGTGTTGATGTGCCAGGACTAGGAATTGGCACGCGGGAATTCCTCGACGTGGAAATCGCCTTGGCGGCCAAAGTAGATCACCTTCCTGCCGGTGAGAAAAGACCAATAGGCGATGACGCCAGCAGCGGCCGCGCGTTTCACGAACTCTGGATAGCGGATGGTGTCGGTCTGCGCCCCACGAATGGCGGCGATTACGCCCGGCAGCGAGAACTGTTCGGCGATGGGTGCGAGCGGAAGAGTCATTTTCTCGACGTGAGTCTGGCCATCGCGTGTATAAAAGGTCTCATCTCCAGTCGCCAGGTTGCAAAAGTAGGATTCGACGTCGACTTCGAGTAGTCGACGAACGACTTCGGGGAAGATCAGTTTACCTGCTTGTGTTTCTGCCAGAACTTCGTGCATGACACGTGTATTCACAAGTGCTCCTTGATCAACTGAAAGCTGGGGGAAATAGTGTGCCTGCGAATAAATAGCAACTTCAACACAGAAAGTGGGAACTTAAGAGCGAAGTGACGGTAAAATAGAAGAATTGAGGAAGTGGTGGGCGATAAAGGATTTGAACCTTTGACCTCTCGCGTGTGAGGCGAGCGCTCTAACCGCTGAGCTAATCGCCCGTCTACAAACGGGTTAGACTTGACTGCGGAGCGACGACGCCCGCGCAGCAACTGCCATCTACTTGTAGCAGGAAGAGTTCGGGTTTTCAACCAATGCCGATTGCCACTTCTCAGATTGTCTCGCAGTTGCAGCGCTCCATTGCCCGGGCCATTTTCGGCAAGGCAGAGGTCATTCAACTCGCGTTAATCACGCTACTGGCTCGCGGACATTTGTTGATTGAGGATGTTCCTGGAGTTGGTAAAACCACGCTGGCGCAGGCGCTGGCGAAGTCGTTCCACTGCACATTTCAGAGGATTCAGTTCACGTCGGATTTGCTTCCTTCGGATGTGCTGGGGGTTAGCGTTTACAATCCGGAGTCGCGCGACTTCGAATTCCGGCATGGACCGATTTTTGCCAACGTAGTGCTTGCTGACGAGATTAACCGCACCACGCCGCGCACGCAATCGGCGCTGCTGGAAGCTATGAACGAAGCGCAAGTCACAGTGGATGGGCGCACGCTGGCTCTGCCGCTGCCGTTTCTGGTGATCGCCACGCAAAATCCTGTGGAGCACCACGGGACGTATCCGTTGCCGGAATCACAGCTGGATCGTTTTTTGATGCGCATTAAGATGGGCTATCCGTCGCACGAAACGGAGCGGGAAATTCTGCGCAGCCGGACGTCGGACGACCCGGTGGCTTCGCTGGAACCGATCGCGACGATTGAAGACGTGCTCGGCATGCAGGAATCCGTGACGCGGGTAAAAGTGGATTCTAGCCTGCATGACTACGCGCTGGAGATCGTGAATCGCACGCGGCACTCTGACCAGTTGGCTCTCGGTGTCAGCCCGCGTGGAACGTTGATGCTGCAACGCGCGGCGCAGGCCCGCGCTTTCCTGGAGAATCGCGACTTTTGTTTGCCTGACGACTTCAAGCAACTGGCGGTGGCGGTGTTTTCGCATCGTGTGGTGGCCAGCGCACGTCACGCGTCGCTGCAGAAGAAGGCGGAAACCACGGAAAGCGTGTTGCGAGAAATTGTAGAATCCGTGCGCGTCCCGCTCTGAGCGACGCACCACATGGTTGTGAACCGCGCCACTCTCTCTGAACTATTTGCCAAAGCGGACCGTCCTGGGGTTCGCGCCTTTTTCCTTTCTATGGCTGCGCTGAGTGTGGCGTTGGTGTTGGCACTTTATTCGGGTGCGGCGGCGCAACTGGGAAGCCTGTTGCTGGCCAGCGCTTCGGCGCTTACGGCGCTGCTGGTGGCGGGTTGGGTAGGCGTGACGCTGGTGCCGGTACTGGCGAAACGAACGCCGCTGCGGTTCCTGGCGTATCGGATGGAGTACAAGATTTCGCGCGAGGGCTGGATTTACATTGTTGGAATTGTGCTGGTCGCGCTTGCGGCCATCAATACGGGAAACAATCTGCTGTTTTTGATTCTGGCCACACTGATTGCCACGATTCTGATGTCAGGTATTTTGTCTTCGATCACGCTGGCGGGCGTTGAGTTGCGTTTGGATCTTCCTGAGCACATTTTCGCTGGGCAGCCAGTTACCGCTTCCGTTGAACTGCAAAACCAAAAGCTGACGCTTCCGTCGTTTTCGTTGCGCGTGGAAGGTGTGGAGAAGAAAGTCTCGCGAACCGCGATTATTAAGCAGCAAAGTGCGGCGCTGCTGGAAACGCCGGTGTACTTTCCTTATTTGCCGCGGCAAGAATCGGTGAAGCAAAGAGTGCCGTTGTCGTTTCCGAAGCGCGGGTTGTATCGGCAGGATGCGTTTCGCATTGTGACGCGTTTTCCATTTGGATTTTTGCAGAAGGCGCGGCGGCTGGATCTGGCGACAGAAGCGCTGGTGTACCCGGCGGTGGCGGCCACTCCCGAATTTCTGGATGTTTTCCCGGGGATTGAGGGCGCGCTAGAAAGCCACTCGAAAGGACGCGGGCAGGATTTGTATGCACTGCGTGGCTATTTGCCGAATGACAGCGTGCGGCACGTTCACTGGAAAGCTTCGGCACGGACGGGTTCGCTGATGGTGCGGGAGTTTGCGCGGGACGATGATAGCCGGGTGTTGCTGGTCTTCGATCCGCATAGTTATGCGGCGAATCCTGCGGCGGATCAGGCGACGGTGCAAAATTTCGAACGGGCGGTGACGCTTTGCGCTGCGTTGGCATGGACATTTTATGAGCGGAATGCGCTGCTGCAGTTTCGTACAGTGAATCTGGATGCGCCGGCTGCTCCGGCCGCGGATAACATTTTTCCGATATTGCGGCACCTTGCTACGGTCGAGCCGTTGCTGCCTGATCCCGGGCAGAAGTTGCTGACGCAGTTGGCGGCTGAGCCGCAGTCGTTCAAGATCATTATTACGTCGCAGGCGCACGGTTCGATCCCGCCGGCGATTTGGAATTCGTCGTATGTGGTGTTTGCGGGGGATTTGTCGGCGTAGGTGGGGACGGGGTGAAGGTGGAAGTAGGTAGGGATCGAAGAGGGATTCATCGTGCATAAATCGCACGATGGTGCGGAGATCCTCACTTCGTTCGGAATGACGTGGTTGCTTAGTGAGGACGTTATGGCTGCGTTTAAAAGGCCTCACCCCTTGAAGGGGGTGAGCTACACGTTGTAATTTCGAGTCGTGGGCGCAGGAATTCCACAGATTTGGTGGTAAGCGGCGCGTTGACAAAGGGTGCGCCAGCCTCTAAACTTCTATTTTGTCTTTTTAGGGAAAGGTGTGGCTGATTGCAATGAGGACGTACGTAGCGAAGGGTGAAGAAGCGGAAGCCCTGAAAGTGGGCGCGCAGTGGTTTGTGGTGGACGCAACCGACGTGGTGCTGGGACGCCTGGCGACCAAGGTTGCACGCATGCTAATCGGGAAAGACAAGGCCAGTTTCACGCCGTATCTCGATTCGGGCGACCACGTGGTGGTCATTAACGCGGACAAGATTCGCCTGACCGGTAACAAGCTCGAGCAGAAGGTGTATTACTCGCATAGCGGCTATCCCGGCGGATTGAAGGAAGTTCCGGCCAAGCGGGTACGTCAAGCGAAGCCGGAGTGGATGGTTCGCGAAGCAGTTTTGGGTATGCTGCCGAAGAATAAGCTGCGGGCGCGGCGCGCGAAGAAGTTGCGCGTGTACCGTGATGCAGCGGGTTTGGCGCGGCACGCAGGACAGAAGCCGCAGCAAGTCGCGGTGTAGTCAGGTAGCTCCGACAGGTTCGGAGCGCGTGGTGGGGTTCCGTAGGTGCAGTTCCTTTCTAAGAAGTGCCTTTAGCAGGGAGCCATCCGGACGTGAAGTCGATGAGACGTGGGACCAGTCTCGTCTGAAGTGAGATTTTCGAGGAGGAGCATTGAGTACTGTAGAGACGCCCACATCGGGCAAGAAAGTTTGGTTCCACGGCACCGGACGCCGCAAAGAATCTGTGGCGCGGGTGTTTCTGCGTCCGGGTTCCGGCAAGTTCACCGTCAATGGCCGCACTCCCAAGGAATATTTTCCGAATCATGCCTGGGAGCATGAAGCCATCGAGCCGTTGAAGTTCACCAGTCTGACCGATCAGGTGGACGTGGTGTGCACGGCCAAGGGCGGCGGAGTCGGCGGCCAGTCTGGAGCGGTGCGCATGGGCTTGGCCCGCGCCATCAGTCGTTTCAACCCGGAGCTGCGCCCGGCGCTGCGCAAGAACGGATTTTTGACCCGCGATTCGCGCATGAAGGAACGCAAAAAGTACGGGCAGAAGGGTGCCCGCAAGCGCTTCCAGTTCACCAAGCGCTAAAGGCTTGGAGATAGATTTGGGCAGAACTTTTTGATTCTGCCGTGGTGGCCAGGTGGCCGCTACATGGCTCTGGCGGCGTGGCGCAAGTTGCGCCGCCAAGATCACGGCCGGCAAGCAGCCGGCATGAGGCTGTTGCGAGACGTTTCGGGCCAAAACGCTGGAGAAATCCGGTGGCAACGTTCGAAGGCGTCGCGAAAAACAGCTATCTAACTAGGAGGAAAAGTGGCGGTAGAAATCACAATGAAGGAGCTGCTGGAGGCTGGCGTACATTTTGGCCACCAGACGCGCCGTTGGAACCCCAAGATGAAAGAATACATTTTTGGGGAACGCAATGGCATTCACATCATCGATTTGCAGAAGACGTTAAAAATGTTTCGCGAAGCGAGCCGCTTCGTGAGCGAAATTTCCGCGCAAGGCAGAACCGTGCTGTTTGTGGGCACCAAACGCCAGGCGCAGGAAGCCGTTGCGGAAGAAGCGAAGCGCGCGGGTGCGTACTTCGTGAATCACCGCTGGCTGGGCGGTACGCTCACCAACTGGTCGACGCTGCAGAAGTCGATTAAGCGCCTGAAATTGTTGAAAGCTATGACGGAAGATGGTCGCATGGAACAGCTCTCGAAGAAAGAGCGTGCGCGGTTGGACCGCGAGATGAAGCACCTTTTCCAGAACCTAGAAGGCATTGAAAATATGGCGCAGTTGCCGGACGCCATGTTCGTGATCGATTCCAATGCCGAAGAAATTGCGGTGAAGGAAGCGCGGCGCATGGGCATTCCGGTGGTTGCGGTGGTGGATACGAATTGCGATCCTGACATGGTGGACTGGATTATTCCGGGCAACGACGATGCGTTGCGTGCGATTCGCCTGTTCACGACGAAGATTGCGGACTCGGTTGCGGAAGGCCGTACGCAGTACGAACAGTCGCAAGTGGCGGATCAAAAGGTGGCGGCGGACCAGGCGCATGAAGCAGGCGTCGATTACGTGGACACCAGCGCCTACGAACAGTACGAGAAGCAAGAAGGCGACTTCGTGGAAGGTGGCGCGGAATCTGCCGAAGCTCTTCTGGAAGCAGCCAGTGCGACCGTACCTCCTGACGAGGAAATTCGTTAACCAACGGGCGAGGGTAATAAATTTCGCTGGCCCGGCGCTGCGA
>JBAVNY010000272.1:0-1937 GCA_049691535.1 Candidatus Acidiferrum sp. | reverse complement strand
CGTGGATACAGTGGTTAGAGCGGGGCTCTGCGGGCCCACCAAGTCGCCAACTTGAGCTGTTGCGATGGAAGCAACGCCCTCGATGGGCGAAGTAATTTTCGTAAAGGTGAGGTTCAGTTGCGCTCGCTCGAGCGCGGCTTGTGCTCCGGCGATGGAGGCTTTGGCGCCCTCGGCCTGAGCTTTTGCGCCAAGATTAGCTTGAACAGCATCGTCGAGTTCCTGCTGGCTGATGGCTTGTTGCTTGGCGAGTGGCGTGTAGCGGGTGACGTCGATTTCAGTCTTGCCTAGTTTCGCTTGAGCCTGTTGCAGGCTGGCGGTAGCTTCCGCGAGTGTCCCCTTTGCTTGATCGAGAGACGCCTGAAAGGGCCGCGGATCTATTTCGAAAAGAGCGGCACCTTTTTTAACATAGGCGCCGTTGGTGTAATTCTGTTTGAGGAGAATCCCGGAAACCTGGGCGCGAACCTGGGCATTTACCAGACCATCGAGCGTGGCTACCCAATTTTTTGTGATCGGAACATCTCGTTGGACTACTTCGACAACTTCTACATCGGGAGGGCCGGCGGCAGGCAATCCCATCTTTCCGCACCCAGACAACATCGTACCGACGATGAGAACGATGGCCGCAAATTTCATGTATTTCCTTCGCACGACAACCGCCCTGCGGAGCGCAGCCCCATACAGGAAAGCTTCGCAACACGTGACACCCGCGATTGTGGGAAAAGACGCTGGGCAACACGGGTGAAGCTCGGCTGGAAGTGTCACAGTGTCCCGAGGCTACGGATTTGGCTTTACTTTGGATATTGTCAGAAGTACCAGTGGAAGTTAGGGGCATCTTGCTTGGCACGGTCTTTCAGTGGTAACGGGTGGGGCTCTTTACTGGACCCGGTGCCGGCTATCCGTTGCCCCAACTGTGGTTCGTTGCTCGGCACTGTGCTAGCGTTCTTCGTTGGCCACGCTCAACACACTTCTGGAGACCTATCGTGCCTGCCTCAGAGCCTATCGATACGCACCAAAAAGCGCTTTCGATCAATCTCGATCCCAGCATTTTTGGATCGTTTGCCGAGATTGGAGCCGGCCAAGAAGTTGCCCGTTGGTTCCTTCGCGTGGGCGCGGCTTCCGGCACAGTGGCGAAGACGATTTCGGCGTACGACAAAGACGTCAGCGATGAACTGTACGGAGCGGGCACGCGCTATGTTTCTCGGCCTCGCCTGCAATCGATGCTGGAACACGAGTGGACGCACCTGCTTGCCCAATTGAACCAACATCGAGGGGACTCAACCCGCTTTTTCTGCTTCGTTGATACCGTGTCGGCGCGGAACTTTGCGGGTGACAATGAGTGTCATGGGTGGATCGGGCTGCGCTTTCAGGCGAAACCTCATGGACTGCCCAACGACATTATTTTGCACATCAATCTGCGTGATCGCAGCAACCTGGGGCAGCAAGCCGCAGTAGGGATTTTAGGCGTGAACCTGATTCATTCGGCGTTTCATCATGTTGGCAGCGTCGAAGAATTTCTGGGACAACTTGCAGCGGAGCTTTCGCCGCAGCGCGTGGAATTCGATTTCATCGCAGTGCAAGGTGAGGCGCTAGAACAGTGGAATGCTGATCACGTTCACGCTTCGCTTGTGGCCAAGCATCTTGCCGAGGCGGTAGTCTTTCCTGCAGGAGACAAGCTCGCTCCTCCCACCGAACTTTTATATAAGAAGGCAATGGTGCTGGCTCCGGGAGAATTTAACGTCGCGAGACCTTCGCACGGAAAAATGATCGAAGATACCCTGGCGTCGCTGGGGAAGAAAGATCTGGCGGAGAGTAAAGGGTCGCTTGGCTTGTTCGTTTTGACCTGTGTGGGCGACGCTTCGGATCGACCGACATTAAGCGCCGAGCAGATACTGGAGCACGTTCAGGCGTCACAAAAACTTGGTTACGGTGTACTGGTG
>JBAVNY010000271.1:0-10409 GCA_049691535.1 Candidatus Acidiferrum sp. | reverse complement strand
AGAAAGGCGCTGGCATAAGCGATCAGCGCGAAACTGGCTGCGTGTGATTCAGGAAATCCGTATAGCGCAAAGGCAGTGATGGAATGCACGATTTTGTCTTGGGTCTCGCCGGTGATTCCCTTTGCTTCCATGCCGCGGCGCAATTTAATTTCTACTTCTTTCATGCGTGCTTCCGAACGTTTAAATCCAAAGGCACGGCGTAGCTCCTCGGCTTCACCGCCAGAAAATCCTGCGGCAATCATGGCAATGCGTAGAAGCTGTTCCTGGAAAAGAGGAACTCCAAGGGTGCGCGAAAGCGTTGATTCGAGCGAGGGGTGAAGACTTTCCGCCGGTTCGCGACCCTGCCGACGCGCCAAATAAGGATGCACCATTTTGCCGACGATGGGCCCGGGACGAATGATGGCCACCTGAACAACGATGTCGTAGAAGCATTTGGGTTTGAGGCGCGGCAGGCAAGACATCTGCGCGCGGCTTTCTACCTGGAACAGGCCGATAGTGTCGGCACGTTGCAGCGTGGAATACACTTTTTCGTCGTTGGCGGGCAGATGGCCGAGATCGATTTCTTCGCGATGGTGGTCGCGGATGAGGCGAATCGTATCTTCCAGGACTGCCATCATGCCCAATCCGAGCAAGTCGATTTTCACGATGCCCATATCGGCGCAATCTTCTTTGTCCCATTGCACAACAACGCGACCGGGCATACTGGACGGTTCCAGCGGCACGACCGAATCCAATTGGCCCTGGCAAACGACCATGCCGCCAGAGTGCTGGCCAAGATGCCGCGGCAAATCCTGAACTTTCTGGCAGAGTTCGAAGAATTTGCGGATACGATGCTGCTCCAGATCGAGGCCGGCATCGCGGAATTGACGGGTGAGCGTGTCTTTTGAATCGGTATATTCCCACGCGCTGACGAGGCTGGCTAAACGATTCAACGTTTCCGGATCGAAGGAGAGTACTTTGCCAATTTCGCGGGCGGCGGAACGGCCACGATAGGTAATGACGTTGGCGGTCATCGCTGCCCCTAGTTTTCCGTAGCGTTCGTAAACATATTGGATGGCACGTTCGCGCTGATCTCCACTGGGAAGATCGAGATCGATATCGGGCCATTCACCACGCTGGTCGGATAGAAAGCGCTCAAAGAGAAGATTCATGCCAACGGGATCGACGGCGGTGATGCCCAAGGCGTAACAAACGGCACTGTTGGCGGCTGAGCCGCGGCCTTGCACAAGAATGTTTTTTTCTCGGCAGAAACGGACCATGTCCCAAACAATGAGGAAATAACCAGCCAGATCGAGTTTTTCGATTACAGAGAGTTCGTGAAGAATTTGTTGTTCGGCTTTTTCGTTGCCGGTGCCGTAGCGATGCAACATTCCTTCCAGGGTGCGCGCGCGCAGAAAACTGATTTGCGATTCCTGGTTTGGTGTGGGATAAACAGGAAATTGATAGCCAAGATCGCTGAGGGTGAATTTTAAACGGGATGCCAACTCTTCGGTGTTGGCGATGGCTTCGGGTAGATCCGCAAAGAGGGCGCACATTTGCGCGGAGGATTTGAGGTAGCGCTCGGAATTGTAAGAGAGCAAACGACCGGCATTGGTCAGAACGCGATGGTGGCGAATGCAGCAAAATACATCGAGAATTTCGCGGTCGTCGGGAAATGCATGACAAACGCCATTGGTGGCGAGCAATGGGAGATGCATACGGCGAGCCAGTTCGATGGCGGCTTGATTGCGACGCTCTTCTTGCAGAGAAAAATGGCGCTGCAATTCGACGTAGATATTTTCTTTGCCGAAGATTGAGCACAGTTCGCGAAGGCATTTTTCACCGTTCTTTGCGCCGCCGGTCTTTACTGCGTGTGCTAAAGGGCCTTCATCGCCTCCGGTCAGGCAGATTAGACCCTGGTTGGCATCGCGTAATTCATCTGGCGCAACTGCGCCCTCCCCTTTTTTGGCGCGCATCTTCATGCCGGTAACCAGGCGGCAGAGGTTTTGGTAGCCCTGGCGCGATGCGGCTAATAAAGGATAGCGGCCGCCGGTGGTGGAGGTGATTTCTGCGCCCATGTGAGCAGCCAGCTTGAGTTTCTGTGCGGCGAGATAAAAACGCGGCGAGCCGTAGAGTCCATCGCGATCGAGCAAGGCAATCGACGGCATACCGTGGATAGCGGCGGCGCGAATCAGGTCTTCGGGCGTAGACGCGCCTTCCAGAAAACTAAAAGCGGAGCGGGCGTGAAGTTCGATGTACATCAGTCGTAAGCGCCTTGAACGAACCATTTTTTCTGAAGCGAATCGAAACAAATTCGATAAAGGCCCTGCGCCGGTGGCGTTTCGTAGGGGAAAGCAAGTTCGAGATCCCACGCATCTTGTTGCCATGGGTCGTCTTCCCACCAATCACCGGAGGTGCGCCACGGACCGGAAGCATGGATCACTTCTCCGGAACGCCCGAGAAAATCGACACGGATGGGGAGAGCGCAATGTAATTTAATTTTTGCGAGAATTGGCGGACGATAAGCGCGAAAAGCAATTTTCGTTTCTGATTTTGTTTCGAGGCTCGGTGACGGCGTGGAGGGAACAGAAAATCGTTGCATGCGGAAGCAGTCGGGGCGGTGAGAATCCACCAATTGCGGCGAGCCTACATTGTTTTCACCAACCACGTTGGCGATACGCGCGATGGTAAGTTCCAGCTTTTCGGGATCAGGAACATCGGGGACGAACAACCCGCCTTGCGTGACACGGGTATGTGCAGGATCGGCAGTGAGACGAATTTTCTGGATGGGCGCCTTGGGGAGAGTCGACTGCAACCGGAGGCGCACAAGTTTTAAGAGCAATTTCGAATCGCGAGACGGTACTGGCAATTCCAGAGTGCATGTATATGTGCCAGGAAGCCGTTTGGTACGCACAAATCCACTTGATGAATCGAAAGCGTCCTCGAATGCCGGCTCTAATTCAAATTGCAGATGAACGGCGCGAATGGCGAGGGACCTGGCTACCAGGCGCACGCAGAGTTGATTTAGAAGTCTACCAAGAAGGAACGAGAGCGGCTCTAATTCTTCGACAGCATCGTCGAGCTCAAGAGATTCCTCGAACGAATGAGCGAGTTCCGCGACGACCAGAGAGCGCATACCTTTTCCCGAAGCGATGGCATGCATACGCACACCTTCCTGGCCAACACATTCGGAAAGGGAGATCACGGGGAGTGAGGCGAGAGCTTTGCAGGTTTTAACGCCCCAGCGTTGGAAAACTTCGGAGAGTTCCTGGCTCAAGGAAAGCATGGTGACCGGCAAGGTCTCGAGATATTTTGCTTCGTGGCCTTGGGGGATAACGGTTGCTCCCGGCAGGGCGCGAGCGACCACGCGTGCGGTCTCCACATTGGCGGAGACCGCGACCTGAACGGTCAGCCCCACTTCTGAACATTTCGAGACAATAGTTGTGGCGATATTTTCGTAGGAGCCAAGCAGTGTGGTGAGCCCGCTGAGATCAACGAGAACCGTGTCAGGCGCAGCATTTTCCACGCGTGGCGAAAACGACCAGGCTACATCCAGCAACGCCGAATGCGCGGCGACTTCTTGTGCTTTTGCGATTGGACGAATCTCCACGCCGGGAAATTGAGTGGCGGCGGCCTTGGTCGTGCCTTCGGTTACTCCTAAAAGAGCAGCGAGGTGATTGAGTGCGACGACGCGATAGGTGGGAGGTGGACCGTCAATCAGCGCGAGAGGACGAACTCCGAGTTCGGGTTCAGAGCGCAAAACGGCTTGCACTGCGAAATTGGGAACGAAAATAGCACCGAACACCATTGCGGTTGTGAGCGAAGCCCGTGCTGGGAAGGAAATGGTTCAACCGGGGTTCTGCATCCTTTCTTTTTCGAGTTCAGCGAATGTGATGATGCGCGCGGGTTCAGCCTGACTTTGACTGTGCTGAGGGGGGAGCGGAATGGAAGCGGAACCCAGCGCAAATCGGACGCGGTCTTTGCTGTCTTCGCATGCAGCTATGGCTTTGGTTCGTTGGTGATGGGGAGAAGAAGAGGCGCGTTGCATGCGGGAACGAACGATTTCTGCGGCGGTGGTCCAGCCATCCAACAAGCAACTGGGCGTGTGCACAATACGGCTGGCATTTTTTTGGCAGTGTAACGACCAGGCGGCGCTTTCTTTTTCTAAACGAAGCACCAGCGAGGCGCATGTTTTCGCGTTGGACTCTTGCGATAGGACCAGCAGAATTGTGGGCGTACTTTCTACCGCGCGGCGCAAACGAAACCAGACGTTCAGCGGGATCTGACGCACGAGACGCGCAGGAACATCGCTTAAATCCATGGCAATAAGGCCGAAGCCTCCGCCATGCAGCAATAAATCCGTGGAGCGAAAGGCTTGATCGAGGCCGCGACAACGAATCCATAGCAGCCGTTGCAAACTAACTCCGGCCGCTTGCGCGCGACTGGGATCGAACGCATCCTGGACATCGACCAGCGCGCATACTTCGGCATTGGTGGTGCGTCCGGCGAGCGCGGAAAGAAGAACGGAAGTTTTGCCGGCGGAGCCAGGTCCATAAATTTCCGTAAGGCTGCCACGTGGCAGACCTCCGGTGCTTTCATCCAATGCGGATATGCCGACCGGGGCGGTGGGGGTGGGCTCCGGCTCGCGCAAACGAAACGGAGAAGCAACGCGCCCAGCGAGAGCGGATTCAACTTGGAGACGTAAGGCAGCAGAAGTAAGACGCATGGGAACCTGAGGCGAGAGTATATTTCGCTTTTTGTTCGCCTGGACATTCTCGCTCCGCTTTTGGCCTTTGTCAACTTTCTATAGGCCCGCATGACGACGAGTCCGTGCCTGACGGAATGAAAGAGACAAACGAAGGCGAAACGTGAACCACAGGAAAAATCGAGAGAACCCACACGCGAAAACGGCGTGTTGGGCACCCGAAGAGGCGGAAAGCGAACGCCGAGAGCAGCTGCGGATTAGGCTTTGCTGGCTTTCTTTGGTTTGGATTTTCTTGTGGCGGTTGCGCGTGTGTTGGCAGCAGCAGATTTGCGCTTTAGAGTTTTGCTGACTTTTTGCTGAGGATCGCCCGTAGAAGCTTTCTCGATATCGCCACCCGCATCGCGGGCGATTTCCGCCATCAAGCGTTGGCTCAAGACGGAGCGCGGCATTTCTTCGGCTACGTCTTTGGTCGAAGCGTATTGATCGCGATGTTTGATGAGCAGCCAAGATTTGTCAGCTTTGCTGCCATAACCGCGGGTGCGAACGAGTACCCAAGAGCCATGCAGTTTTTTCCCGTAGAGCGTGAATTTCAAGTCGCCTTTTTGTAAGGCCGCGGCGATATCTCCATTTTCAGGAGCCCATTCCCCGCGATCCCAAACCATGACGGTGCCGCCGCCGTATTCGCCTTCGGGAATGGTGCCTTCGAATCCACCATATTCGACAGGGTGATCCTCGACCTGCATGGCCAGACGTTTGACGGAAGGATCGAGCGAAGGACCTTTTGGAATCGCCCAGGAAAGCAATACACCATTAAATTCTAGGCGGAAATCATAGTGAAGTTGCGTGGCGCGATGCTTTTGAATCACAAAGGTCAGACGATGTTTCGGATCCGCGCCGGAGTGCTCTTTCCCTGCCGGTTCTGGAGTAACGCTAAAATTTCGCTTTTCTTTGTATTTGCTGAGCGTCATTCGATCCTCACACTTCGGATGATAAACCTAAAGCTGTTTCATTTGCTTGATCGCAGTGGTGAGAGCTTGCCGGCTCTGAAAGAAGTCGGCCCAAGGATCTTTTTTCTTCATACGTCGAAGAGCAAAATTGCCGATGTTGAAGCTGGCGGGATCCAAGGAAGGCTTAACCTCGGACCAGAAGAGCGGGGTGGATACCGGGGCGTGCGGTTTGTGGCGCACGGAGTACGGGGTGACGACGGTTTGCACGGAACCGTTGCGGAAAGGATCGAGGTACACGCGTTGCCCGCGGGCCGCGATGGAATGTTCCACGGTGAGTTGCTCGGGGTGAGCCGCGGCGAGCCGCTGCACGAATTGCTCTGCAAATTTCAGCACGTCGTTGGCACTTGGTCCGACACGAATGGGAATGAAGACGTGTAAACCGCGGCTGCCCGATGTTTTGGGAAAAGAAACCAGCTTCAGGGCATCTAATGCTTCTTTCACCAGTTTGCCGGCTTCGGCGGCGTCGGCAAATTTTTCAGAGGCGGGGTCAAGATCGAAGCAGATCCAATCGGGCTTGGGAAACGTTTTGGCGCGACTACCGGTCGCGTGGATGGCGATACAGCCAAAGTTGACCATGGCAAGCTGCGTGGCGAGCGAGCCGCCCAAGACATAGTTGGTGGCGCTGCGTTTTCCGGTGACGTTGGCGATTTTCTTTGTGGGTGTGCCCGGAGGCATGCCTTTGGGCTTTTCTTTTTGATAAAAGCATTTGCCGGGCAAGCCGTCGGGGCAACGCTCCAAAGTTAAAATACGATCGTCAACGTAGGGCTTAAGAAGAGGAAACACCTGCTGGTAGTAATTGGCGAGATCCGCCTTGGTATAACCTTCGTCGGGCCAGAAAACTTTTTCTGGATGCGATATTCCCGGTGGAGATGACTGGAATTTTGGTGTCATTCAAGCCTCCGCTCTCACAACTTTTTCAGGGCGCTTATCGTCGCGAAGTCCAAGAAACACTGGGTGCCGGAGTTTGCCATCTTGGGTCCATTCGGTGAAAGAAATTTGCGCGATCAATTTTGGAGTAAGGAAGGTAGCGCCGCGTTCGCGAACATCGATGGCAAATGGCGAGCGTGTGCGAATGAGCGGGCGGAATTTCTTGTACAAAGTAGCCAGTGTCTTGTCGTCGAAACCGGTGCCAACTTTACCAACGTACGTTAGTTGCTTTCTGGAGTAGACGCCGAGGAGTAGGGCGCCGAAATGCTGTCGTGAGCCAGAAGGTTGTGTGAAGCCGCCGACGATGAATTCGTCTTCCTGATGGACTTTGACTTTCAACCACTCGGTGGAACGCCTTTCGATGTAGCTAGATGCGAGGTTTTTGGCAACTAGGCCTTCAAAGCCACGCTTGGTGGCGAGTTGAAAGGCTTTGAGCCCGTTGGCTGCCAGTTTCGCTGACAACAAAAGTGAAGGCTGTCGAGTGACAACTGTTTCGAGTACCGCATGCCGCTCGGAAAGCGGTTCTTTGCGGAGATCTCTGCCGTTGCAATAGAGGCAATCGAAAACCGCGTAGCTGGTGCGACCACTTCCCTGCTGCAGCGCCTGAAAGCTGGAGACATTTTTCTTGTTGAAGACCACGACTTCGCCATCCAGCAACAGCGTTTTTGGTTTCAGTTGCGCCACAGCGGCGGCGATTGCCGGATATCTCGCAGTGCGATCAATAGCGTTTCGTGACATGAGAGTAACGCGCGAGCCCTGCTTATAGGCCAGCATGCGCACTCCGTCGTACTTTTCTTCGTAAATCCAGTTGGGTTTGTCGAAAGGTTTCGGCACTAGAGTGGCGAGCATCGGCGAAATGCGAAAAGGAATCTTATTCGTCGCGTCGTTCATGGCTGTCGGGTGCAGCAGAGAGCGTCTGCCTGGCCCTTAACTTTCTCACAGCCGGTTCCTGTTTTTGAAGGATGGAATTTCTTCTTCCTCGGGCTCGGCGGATCGATGGGTTCTTACCGCGCCTTGCTCGGCGGCAGGAGCGTCTTCGACACCTTGGAGTAATTCGCTTTCGAGGTCTTGGCCTTCCTCGGCTAATTCCTCGACGCTCTCTGATGTGGTTTCCTGATGGGAGAGGCTTTGAAGATCGCCGGAGAGCCTTCCGGAAACATTTTCAGAAATCTCGCCTTCGTTGCGAAGGATGTGCGAGCGTCGCGGATCGAGGGTGCTGCGTTCCGAACCGGAAGTAGGCTCGGTGCGAGACGAACGCGAAGAGGCGGTGGTGCGATTTCCGTTTTTGCTACCGCGCTCATTCGACTTTGTGGATGAGGCAGTCTTGGCGGTGCTGGTATTGGACTTTTTCTTTTTCATCAAGGCTCCTGGCGAGTCTGGTTAAGGTGCTCGACATATTTAAGTCTGCGGGCCGGGAATATGCCTCTCAGGTAAGTTCTGTATATCTGATTTTGCTGCTATCTAGCGCGGCGAGCGAAGACTTTCGAGGCGCTCTATAATACGGATGATGGCGGAAGAATTTAGATCTAAGGTCCAGAAGACGCGCGGTGCCACTAGCGGCAAGCGCATTGTACTGCACGGCCATGCGCCGCCCGAAACGGGCACGGCTGAAGCTTCACTGAAGGCTGCCTGCGAGGGTTCACAGCGAGTGTTTCTCATCTCACCGGCGAATGCTGCGGGTACGCGCGCTAAGCGGCTCTTGGACGGAACGTCGCCGTCTGACCTGGCACGGCGTCTCAATGCGACCGGCGCGCCGCTCGACGAAGTATTTACGTACATGAGCTCACTGTATTTTCGCGGCAAGCTGATGTACGCGCGCAGATTCTCGAATCCGCCGCCTGGGTTGCCGGGAATTCTGATTATCACCCCGTCTCGTGGATTACTACGTCCAGAAGAGTTGGTGACGAGGGCAGAGATGGCAGAAATTTCGTACATACGGGCACTGCATAACAATCCGGCGTTTCGCGATCCGCTGGATCGGGACGCGCGATTGCTTTCAGAAAAGTTGCAGCCGGGAGCTGAAGTAGTGCTGCTGGGTAGCATCGCGACATTGAAATACGTGGAGCCACTGGTGGCGATTCTTGGGGGCCGTTTGGTATTTCCGCATGATTTTGTTGGCCGCGGAAACATGAGCCGCGGAGGATTGTTGCTGCAATGCTGCCGGGAAAATCGCGAATTGAGGTACAGCCGGGTGATGAATGCGGTGCTGCATGAAAAGCGCCCGGCAAAACCACGGACTGCGAAATTGCCGAGCGGCGAGTAGCTGCTTTATCGGGGCACGGATTGTGGCCGCTCCACATGCTGCGGAAACCCCTCCGGCGTGGTCTTGGATTCCTTCTTCTTTACATCAATTTCGGTAGCGGCGATCTCGACGCGTTTGTGTTTGATAACACGATTAGCAAGTTGAACTGACGCGGTTATCAGTTACGGTGCTTTGCCGATCCACCAAAGCACGCGGGCGAGAATCTTCCAGCGCTGTTTCGCGCTGAGGGTGATGGATTCGTAGCCATCATTTTCGGGAACGAGAATTTCGGTGTGATCGTAACGACGAAATCGCGACACGGTCAATCCTCTGTCCTTGTGCCAGGCGATGACGACTTTTCCGTCTAACCGAGTGTGGTCGTTCTGGGAGGAATCGACAGCGACGATACAGCCGTCCGGGATAAGCGGCGTCATGGATTTCCCGCGGACCTCCAAACAGCTGGTCGAGCCAGGGTTCGGACACCACTCTTTCGGCGCCGCAATCATATTTTCGACGGGACCGGAGAGCAGGCTCGATGGGTGGCCGCCTTTTTCTCCGTGCGCCGCAGCGGTGACTTTGAGCAGCGGAATCGCCACCAATTGCACTTTGTCCGGATTGACTTTTTTCCCGCTGGCTCCGGCACTGACGATTTCGAAATCCGTCAGTCTGCTCTTTTGCAATCGTTGGCGCATCTCGGGCATGACGCGCAGTAGGTTTTCGTTGTGCAAACCAGCGCGTCCCCAGAAATACCAGCAGGTGGGATCGCCAGCCAGATTACCAAGCTCGATATAACCGCGATCCGTAGGCTCTTGCTCGCCGCGTTCCCAACGGGAGATGGCCATTGCAGAATAATGGAGCCTGCGGCCAAGCTCCGCCTGATTGAGATTAAGTTTATGGCGGAGCTCGCGAATGGGTTTGGTCCACTCGGGCCCAGGAGGTTTGGATTTTTTCACGACTTTTGGCATAAGTGGCCCGCGCCTTCGCTCCCGGAAGGACCCATCCCCACAGTACGCCAGCGTACACCTTTTGCAAGTATAAAATCGCTAAAATACTTCCCTAACGTTTTGTACTAGTCGCGCTTGGTAATACAGAGTACATTGGAAGTGTCCAATTAGCATGCTTCCGCTTGGCGCTACATAGCGGTTCCTTGCGAAATGAGACAGCGAAACGCTGTGCGAGGCGCGCCTTGGCAACACGTCAAAAATCCTTTTCACGTCTTAAAGATGTCCGCAGTTATTTCGATGGCTCCACAAATCTGGCCATTTACAACTCCATTTTGCTGGCCTTGCCTAATAAAGAGTGCGAATCCCTGTTTTCGAAAATGGAATTCGTCTAACTCCCGAAACACACGGTTTTATCCGAATTCGGCGAACCCATCAAGACCGCTTACTTTATCAATTCTGGATTGCTTTCGTTCCTGAGCGTCATGGCGGACGGGAAAAGCGTAGAAGTAGGTCTGGTGGGTAAAGAGGGTTTTGCCGGTGTGCCCCTGCTGGTCGGTTTCACTACCAGTCCGACGCGGGCCATTATGCAGATCGGTGGGTCGGGT
>JBAVNY010000270.1:0-17401 GCA_049691535.1 Candidatus Acidiferrum sp. | reverse complement strand
AGATGATGCGTGCCGATGGGGCGAATCACGCCGGGTAAAGAAAGATCGACGCGATCTTTGACGGTGGATGTAGATTCTCCGCCCGCTTCGGCGGCTAAACGCCGGGCCTCAATCTGGGCATCAACGTGAGCGCGTAGTTCATTCAGGGAAGCACCGACGGTGCGTTTTAACTCCGGCGTTGCCGGCTTAAGCCAGTTGTCGGTGACCAGCGTCAGCACACCGGACTTGCGCGCGAGCCACGCGTCGCGAAACGACTTCCACGAAGCTTCGTCTTTGACCGCTGCGGCTTCGCTGTCAAAACGCACGCGCACTTCGGCGAAGAGAGACTGCACCTGCTCGGAGGTTGTGACCCCGAGGGCAGCAATCGTTTGCGAGACTTTGGATTCTGAAGTCGCCATTTGATGGAGATAAGAATACATCGTAAGGGCACATCCCATCGTGCCCCTACGACAAGATCAACAGCACCCGATCGAACGAGGAGTATCCGGCGGACGAAAGATCCTCATCCGCCTACCTTTCCAACGGACGACGATTTGGGAACTACTCTTTTTTTGCTGCGGACTTGGGCTTGGGCGCAAAGGCTTTGGCTTTCTCGGCGATCTGCGCAAAGCTGGCGGGCTCGCGAACCGCGATGTCGGCAAGGACTTTGCGGTCAAGATCAATGCCTGCAGCCTTCAGTCCGTGAACCAACTGGCCATAGGTGATGCCGTTGAGACGAGCTGCGGCACCGATGCGCTGAATCCACAAACGACGGTACTGGCGTTTCTTGACTCGACGATCGCGCTTGGCATAACGATCGGCGCGGTTCGCCGCTTCCTGTGCGGATTGGTACAGCTTGCTCTTGGTGAGGAAAAAGCCTTTGGTGCGCTTGAGGTACTTCTTACGCCGAGCTCGGCGTTTTGTGCCGCGTTTTACGCGAGGCATGGGTTTGTCTCCTTCAATTTGGGGAAACAAAACAGGTTGCAGGCAAACGCAAAGAGGCACGCGTCTGCTGCAACGGGTTTGTTTCCGGTGTGTTTTGTAGCGCCTTGCGGCGATGCGGCGTGGACCTGCGCTTGCGCGCAGGAAAATCCGCTGCTACAGCGGCTGGGCTAGGCCCAACCAGTGCCCCGCGAACGGGGCGGACGGCCGGCAGGCACCCGTGAAGCGCTGCCTGGCACGTTACTGCGGACGAAAAGTCCGCATCTTGCATGAGCCGAGCGAACCCGGCCCTTACAAAAATCGATTCTCGGATTCAGAAATTCTTGCCGAGACGGACTCTATCCAAATGAACGAGTCCAATACTCAAAAGCTTAGAAACTGTACGGCATCATCTGGCGTACGGCCAACACGTCGGTCTTGTCGACCTTGGTCAGCTTCTTCAGCTTGCGCATGCGCTTGGCAGCTTTGGTGCCGAGCAAGTGGCGCTTGCCAGAGTGCATGCGGATAATCTTGCCATTCGCGGTGATCTTGAAACGCTTTTTGGCGCCGCGATGGGTCTTGAGCTTCAGCTTAGGTTTCGTTGAATTGCGTGGCATTGCGTAAATCCTCTCCTACGTTGGTGGCATGCGCCTTGTAATCTAAATTGGCACAAGTGCTTTGCCACACTTCTAAACTTGCCGGTTTCTGAACGATGCCGGCGAACTATTTTCGCGTGCTAAGCGTTGGGCTGAGCCTGCGAGGTGCTGCGGACCGGAGCTCCGGCACCTTTTTTCGGTGCCAGCAGAGCGACAAGAACGTTGCCTTCCATGCGCGGCGACGTTTCGATCTGGCCTTGCTCGCCGATTTCACCCAGTAGGCGCGTCATCTTGGCGCGACCCACTTCCTGGTGTGCCATTTCGCGACCGCGATGGAAAATCATGGCGCGAACTTTGTGGCCCTCACCCAAAAACCGAAGAATCTGATTTTTGCGCACTTGAAAATCGTGTTCCGCCGTATTCGGCCGGAACTTTACTTCTTTCAACTGCGAGCCGCGGCTGCTTTTGCGTTGCTCATGTGCTCGCTTGTTGAGCTGATACTGAAACTTGCCGTAATCCGTTATTTTGCAAACCGGTGGGTCCGCCGTTGGCGAGATTTCCACCAAATCCAATCCACGTTCACGAGCTAGGCGCAGCGCTTCAAATGGCTGCATCACACCCAACTGCCCGCCTTCTTCGTCAATCACCCGAATTTCGCGAGCGCGAATTCGCTCGTTGATGCGGGTACGGTCGGCCTGCCGGAAATTCCGATCTGCGATAAATCCCCCTAAGATAAAAAAGGCACCCGGCGCACCGGGTCACACCCCAATTTCACAACCGGTCCTCACGGCACGTCCGGCGCATGAGGCAGGTCTTAAAGTATAGCATGCGAAGAGGATGGGGCAAGAGCTAGAGACTTCTGGAAAAAGCGGCTTCAGGGTTGGCACTTGCTCCAGGCCTCTGCGGGAATCGCTTTGGTGGTCAGTTCAAATTCGCCGAAGCGGCCAGCGATGAAAACGTGAAGCTTGGCTGTGCGATTGGGGATTAGTTTGCGTTCAAAGCCTGGACCTGGCGGAGGGAATTCAATCACCTGGCCGGAGCGGAACATGCGGCTGAATGCACAGCCACCAGGAGCGGTGGTTGCAGGATGCGCAGAGCCTTCGGCCCACTGGATGTGGAACGGAAGTATGCCGGATTTGTCGTCTTCCAGAAGCAGAGTCTTCCACTTGAATGTTTGACCGGTTGGTGTGGTGCGGCTCCCGGGCGTTGGTCCTATGCAGGCAACGCCTTTGGCGCGAAAACGTGTTGCGTAGCCATCGATATCTTTAACGGCGACGGCCCAGCCTACGAGAAGTGGTTCGTCGAGCGTGAGGAGTTCCTGGTGCCAGGTGAGCTGCGGTTGATCGGGATCCGGCGCAATGATTTCCAGATAGGAGCGCTCGCCCAATTTTAAAAGGGCATTGCGCGTTCCTCGGCCGGGATGCGAGCCGCCGATTTCTGCCCGATAGCCACAAAGTTTGTCCGCATAGGCGATGCCTTGGTCTAAATCCTTGCAACCTAGAAGGACATGATCGGGTTGAATGGGTTCCACAGCCAGCAGGCTCGACTCCAACAAAAGGCTCGCCGAGAAAGCGCCACCAGATACGCGCAGAAACGAACGGCGAGTTAGGCTGCTCATTTGAAAGCTCCGTGAATGCGAGGCAGCGCCAACCGGTGACGTGAAAATTACGGGATGGTGCGTGAGGAAATTTCCTCTTGAAGCGCCGTGATCAGATCGGGTACCGGGCGTGGGCCCAGATCACCCTTGCTGCGATGGCGCACGCTCACCGTACCGGCTTCGGCTTCTTTCGGACCGACGACGAGCATGTACGGAATTTTTTGCATCTGCGCGTCACGGATTTTCGCGGGTAATTTTTCGTTGCGATCATCGAGATGCACGCGGATGCTGTGACCCTTCAGTGTTTCGTAGATGTGTTTCGCGTAGTCTGCCACTTTTTCACTGACTGGGCAGATCTCCACTTGCACCGGTGCGAGCCACAGTGGAAATGCTCCGGCGTAGTGCTCAATCAAAATTCCAAAGAAGCGTTCCACGGAGCCCAGCAGCGCGCGATGGACCATCAGCGGTTGATGGCGCGCGCCATCTTCGCCGACATATTCGAGGCCGAAGCGCGCGGGAAGATTGAAGTCGAACTGGACAGTGGTTAGTTGCCACGATCTTCCAATGGCGTCGATCAGCTTGACGTCGATTTTTGGGCCGTAAAACGCCGCTTCGCCCTCCATGCGTTTGAAGGGGATATTCATGCGCGACATGGTGGCGGCGAGAGCATTGGTGGCGCTGTGCCAGTCTTCTGGCTTTCCGGCGTAATTCTCCGGATGCTTGGCGTCCCAATCGGAAAGTTCCACTTCAAACTTGTCGAAACCAAAATTTTTCATCACGGCATAGGCGAAATCGACGCAGGCTTCGACTTCCGCTTCGATTTGCGAGGGCATGCAGAAGATGTGCGCGTCGTCCTGGGTGAAGCCGCGAACGCGAAGCAAACCGTGGAGCACGCCGCTGCGTTCGTAGCGATACACAGTGCCAAGTTCCGCTAGGCGCACCGGCAAATCGCGATAGCTGCGGAGCTTTGATTTGTAGATCAAGATGTGGCCCGGGCAATTCATGGGCTTCAGTTGGTAGTCGGCCTTTTCCACTTCGACGGCGCCGAACATATTGTCTCGATAAAAACTGGCGTGGCCTGAAGTCTTCCAAAGATCGAGACGCATAATATGCGGGGTGAAGACCATATCGTAGCCGCGCTTTTGCAGTTCGTCGCGCAGCCAATTTTCCATCAGGGTGCGGATCAAGCCGCCCTTGGGATGCCAGAAGATCAGGCCGGGGCCGGCTTCTTCCTGAATGCTGAAGAGATCGAGTTCAGTGCCGAGTTTGCGGTGATCGCGACGCTTGGCTTCTTCCAGGCGGTGAAGATACGCCTCAAGTTCCTTTTGATTGAAGAAAGCGATGGCGTAAATGCGCTGTAGCTGCGGATTGCCCTCTTGACCCTTCCAGTAGGCGCCGGCGACGTTGGTTAGCTTGAAAGCTTGAATGCGTTTTGTCGAAGGAATGTGCGGGCCACGACAGAAATCGATGAATTTGCCGGTGGTGTAGAAGGACACCATAGGCTCGTCGGCTTTTTCTTCGATCAGCTCGCACTTGAAGAGTTGCTTCGAGTCTTGATAGAGCTTCAGGGCTTCTGGCTTGGGCAGGAGTTTGCGCTCGTTTTGCAGATCTTGCGCCGCCAGATCGTGCATTTTCTTTTCGATTTTTTCCAGGTCTTCCGGAGTGAACGGCTCGGCGCGCTGGAATTCGTAGAAGAAGCCATTCTCAATGGCAGGGCCGATGCCCAGTTTCACTTCCGGATACAGTTCCATCACTGCCGCTGCGAGGAGATGCGCCGCGGAATGGCGGAACACGTACAAGGCGTCGGGATCCCTCTCGGTAAGGATCTGGAGGTTTACATCTTGTTCCAGCGGTCGGCGCAAATCGTAAAGCAGGCTGCCATCTTCGGCGGGGTCGACAGAGTTCGAAAAAATGCCAGTCTTGGCGTTGGCGCCATCACCATTGGTTGCGCGGACTTTGGCGACCAGGGCCGCATCGGCGAGGCGCGGCGAAATCGACCGGGCAATTTCAATGGGTGTGGTTCCCTTGGGAAAGTCTTTGACACTACCGTCGGGTAGGGTTACGTGAATCTGATCCATAAGAGTTGTCCTGACTCGAGCAGAAAAACTGCCGCTACATTAGTTAAGTAGAGTATCGGCGGGCGCCACAGCGGTCAAGGCGTAGGCAATCGCTCAAATGAAGGTGACGCGAGGCAGGTTCGCGAAGTGAGCATCGGAAGTAATCAGTTGCGCTCGATATTTATCGGCCGTGGCGTAGATGATTGCATCTGCCATGGATAGGCTGGCCTCAAAGCTTGTCTTTGAAGCCAGAATGGCGAGCTCCAGTGTTAGTTCGATAAGTCGCTCGCGAAACCCAAACGCCTGCGCGATAAACTCGTCCGCGCTACCTTTTCCGCGCTCCCTATAGAGTTTCTTGTGTACTTCGTAGACCACAATCGAGGGAAGGAAAAGTGTTGCTGTTTGCGCCTCTAGGTATGGGGCAAAGCGATCTGCTTTTGGGCCATTTGCCAAAAACTCAACCCAGCCGGAAGAATCGACCACAACGCGCTCAAAAACGATCGGAGTGGTCACGGTCCTCGTTCTTCCAAACCATGCCTGTGGCGATACCGCGAAGATCTTTAATCGAACGAGGACGCTGCAATCTTAGGGACTTCTCGAACAGGAAGATCTGGAGTTCTTCGCCTGGCTTGAGTTCTAGCTCCTCGCGAAGCTTCTTGGGTATAACGACTTGAAATTTTGGCGACACCTTAACAGTTTCCGTATAACACCTCCGACTAAAATCATACTGACTGCGAACATCGTATGTCAATGCCTCATAATGGTATGTGAGAATTGGAAACTGTACTACGAAAG
Source organism: Candidatus Acidiferrum sp. (assembly GCA_049691535.1). Taxonomy (GTDB): domain Bacteria; phylum Acidobacteriota; class Terriglobia; order Acidiferrales; family UBA7541; genus Acidiferrum. The sequence goes on along the minus strand of JBAVNY010000270.1, from coordinate 11,456 downwards.
TGAGTCATTTCCGACTAACCCAGATCCTGATTTTTCTGAGATATGCGGACCCAAAGTGACTGCTACAATTTACGGTCTTTACTTCCAAAGCTTGAGGAGTGCGTAATTTTAATGACTCGAATGCGGTCCATCTTTTCGCTCTTGTTAGCCTTATATGCGTTTTCCTCTGTTTCCCGCGCGCAGAGTCCCGTTGTGATTCATGGAGCTGACGAGCGGTACAAAGTGGACATTCTGGTGGTGGTGGCGCATCCCGACGATGAGGCGGGATTCACGCCGTACCTTGCACGGGCGATATACGACCTGCATAAGCGAGTGGCTGTGGTGTTCGGCACGCATGGCGGGAGCGGTGGAAATAATATTGGGCGGGAGCACGGTGCGGCTCTTGCCGATATTCGCGAGATTGAAGCACGGCAGGCCTGCGCGAAATTGGGAATCACGAATGTATGGTTTCTCGACGGCAAGGATACTGCTTCGCAAGATGTGCTGAATTCCCTGGCGAGTTGGGGACACGGCGAGAATCTGGAAAAACTCGTGGGACTTATTCGCCTGACGCGGCCGCAAGTTGTGATGACCAATCTTCCCAGCGTGTTCATCGGGGAGAATCATGGCGACCATCAGGCTGCCGGCGTTTTGACCACCGAAGCATTCGATCTGGCGGGAAACCCGGTCGCATTTCCAGCGCAGCTTGCAGGAGATATGCGGCGCAACGAGATGTTCCTGGAAAATTTGCAGCCGTGGCAAGCGAAGAAACTTTATTATTCCGACGACACGCCAGATACGGAGAAATTCCCGATCACGGGACCTTCCTACTCGGTGAAAGAAGTTTCGCCCTCGCAAAAGAAACCGTACTGGCGTATCGCTCTGGAAGCGACCATGCCGCATCTCACGCAGTTTCCAGAGGAAATTCAAAGAATTGCGAAAATGAACGATGCCGATCTCGAGAAACTGATGAGCGATCCACACTCGGCGTGGTGGTCCGAGCCATTCACGTTTATTTTGGGAAAATCTGTTGTTTCAGGAAAACCTACCGATGATATTTTCGCGCACGTCGATGAAGCACCTATCGACTCGACTACGCTAGCTCACCAAACTTGTGAAGGGGCGGTATCGAAGGACACATCCACAGCGCTTCCGCGCATCGAGTTAGGCGGGCCCTGGCTGTATTTTCGGGAATTCCGCGATGCGCATGGCTTGTGCACGATTCCCGTCGCGCAAGTCCCCGAGATCGGCATAAAAACAGGTTCGACAGTTTCTATACCGGTCACTGTTTTTCACGATCCTTCGAAAAGCCTCGAACTCACAGTGAATGCCAAGGTGCCGGAAGGATGGAAAGTTAAAAGCGGCGCGGGAAAACTAAGCCTGCCCGCGGAAGGCATAACAAATTTTCGCGTGGACATCGACACGCCGACGCTCACGGGGGAGGAACTGAAGAATACCAAGCTGCAAGACGTCATGGTCGAAGTCCAAGCAGATGGAAAAACGATCGGCGACTTGACGCTGAGAGTTAAGCTGGGCGCTACTGGCTTGCCGCAGTAGCGTTCATTTTGTTTGCGGACCGGGTTCAACTACTTCTTCGGCCGCGCTGCTTCTAATTGGTCCCACACGCCGTCCGGCAACATGCCCAGATCATTAAACTCGCCGGCGCCGCGGAGCCATTGGCCGCCGTCAATCACCACGCATTCTCCATTTATATATTCCGCCATGTCGCTCAGCAGGAACGCAGCAAGGTTGGTCAGCTCTTCATGCCGGCCGAAGCGTTTCATTGGGTGCTTGCTGATGGCGTGTTCCTCAAATTGTTTCGAGGGCATGAGCCGCGACCACGCACCTTCCGTGGGAAATGGTCCGGGTGCAATGGCATTCAGGCGAATGTGATATTTGGCCCATTCCACCGCCAGCGATGTCGTCATCGCCAGCACGCCGGCCTTAGCGCAAGCCGACGGCACCACATAGCCGGAACCCGAATTCGCGGCCGCATATGTGGTGGTGATATTTAAAACGTTGCCGCCCAACTTTTTGGCAATGCGCTGTTTCGCGAATGCCTGCGTACAGTGAAATGTGCCGTTCAGAACGATGCTGACCACCGCATTGAACGCGTTGGGAGAAAGTTTTTCGGTGCGCGCCATAAAATTTCCCGCTGCGTTGTTCACCAAGCTATCGACTTCGCCGAAGTGATTCTCCGCAGATGCAAAAGCACTCTCGACGGCGGCATAATCCCTCACGTCACACGTTGCGTACGCAGCGACTCCGCCCTGCCGGTGGATTTCGTCACAAGTCTCACGCAAAGGTTCTTCGCGTCGCCCAATCACAAACATTCGCGCGCCCAGATGCGCGAAAGAAATGGCCATGGCACGGCCCAGGCCGGTACCGCCTCCGGTGAGAAAAATGGAACGACCCTTCAGCAAGTCGGGTTGAAACATGAGCGCTCCTTTGCAGAATGCCAGGGAGATTGTAGCAGTGGGAAACGGCATACGAGGAAGGCAGAAAAATGAACGGCGAGATGGGGACCTGGGCCCACCGCGCCGCGGGCGCAGTAGCGATCAAAGAGCTACGCGCAACTTAATCAGTAAGAAGCGATGCCGTGCCCGGGGTACTCAGGGGAGCGCTTTCAGCAACGTTTCGACGGCAGTCATTGAATCTTTCCATGCACTCTCAACGTCGTCTTGAAAGTGGTCTAGTTGGTCGCTTTCCGCATCCTCCAACGCTGAAACCCGCCGCTTGAATTCCGCAAAAGTCGTGCGTACATACTCCAATTCCCAATAGTGCTCGAGCTTTACGTTTACCTTTTGCTTGGCGAAACGCCCCTTGAGCAAGGCGACCCTAGCGGCCAAATCCTCGACTTCCCCGACAACTCGGTCCAAATACGCTTCCCTGCGTAACATCGCTGCCTCACTCTCGATATGCGCTGGAGCGGACAGCACAACGTTCACCGTTGCAGGGGTTGTAGCAGCTAATGCACCAAACTGAGGCAATCGTAAACTATTGAAAAAGCGCGTATTGCCTAGATGTTTTAGCGGAGTTCAAGCAGTGTTGTTGTGTGGGAAAGCGCAGTCGCTAAAAATAATTCGAGGGAAATGACCCAGTTTGGAACTCGCAATAGCACCTGCCACGACGTGTTCGCCTTAGATTCCGGAGTTTATACGTCTTCCGGGTCGGCCGATGAATCAGGGTAGCGCTGAGGTTTGCATCAATATATTCGATGCTTAGATAATTCTCAGTTCGCCGGGCCTATGGTCGCGGGAATGAGCTGGCCGCGGGCCTTAGCGTATTCTGCGATGTAAACGGCATTACCTGGAAATTCCTCGGTAAGAGCCTTCAAGAGCCTTTGCGCATTCTCGTCTTGTTTTTCACGGCGACTGGAAAGCGCCAGGAGAATTTGCGCGAAGGGCTTCAGATAGTGCCCATTGTCAGCAGTCTTCTGGACTTGGTCCATGCCCAATTTCTTATCGCCATGAATACCGCCGAACCACAACACCATCCGAGCGCCCGAGGATAGTGAACCGATTACGTAGTTGGCCACGCCCAACGCAACATAGGCGTCATAAGCGTCGGGATGATCGGCGAGCAACATTTCGGCATTGGCGTTGGCTTCTTTCAGGCGCTTCAAGGCATCCACATGTTTTTTCAGCAGCATGCTGTCCGCGTCGGATTCCATGCCTGCGACGAGCGTCAAGACGTAGAGCCCTTCAGGGTCGCGTGGATGGACTTTTAAAAGCTGAAAGGCTTGGGTGCGCGCTTTGCCAGCCGATTCCTGAAAGTTCTTGATGCGAGTGGGATCGGGGGTTCCAGTGATTCCGCCAGTGAATCGTTTGTCGTCCAGAAAATAGTCACTGGTCAAAACGTTCTGCACATAAAATTCTTCAAAAAGGTAGCTGGCCGCCAGGCATACTCCGCCGAAGGGTTCCGTAGGATGCTGGTTGGTCCATTGCTGGAAGGTGGAGCGCGCTTCAGAAAATTTCTGTTCGTAGAGAGCGCGAAACCCAGCTTCTAATTGTGGATCCGAGGAAAATGCCGGTGAATTTGGAGTGATAGCAGTGGCTGCTGCGTTCTTGGATGGCTTCTTCTGCGCACTGGACGAAACACAAAAAAAGCTGAATTGCAGCGAGACGAAGAGGAGAGCTGTGAGCGAGCGAAGCATGGTTGAGCGCCTGGATTTTAGAATAGACCGGGGACAAACCGCGGCTTGCCGGACATCGCCGCGCTGTACTGTGGGTTGGAAAAAAGAACGCGCTCCTCGGTGGCCAGGCGCTGCGACAATACCAAGGCGTGAGCGCATGTTCCAGCTATGGCGGTAATCCAGGCGCAATGAATCAGCGGTAGCGCCAGCATTTCGACGAAGACCGCAGCGTAATTCGGATGGCGCACATAGCGGAACGGCCCTGAAGTTATGACGCCCATCCCGGTGGAGTTCATGACCTGCACGTTCCAGTGCTCGCCGAGCGTGCGGATCACCCACCAACGCACCACATTCGCGGCCAGAAAGATGGCAAACCAAAAAGCGGCAAAGACTGGATAGAAGGGGCGATGCAGGAAAACAACTTCGACCGCGCAGCCAATCAACACACTGGTGTGTAGCAGCACCATCCAGCGGAAACGCGGATCCTCGACTTTCGAGGCACCGTGCGCCACCATCTCGCGCTGATGCCGCCGCGAAATCTGCAGCTCGTATATGCGCAGCAGCGCCACGACCAGCAACAATCCGAGATACGCGATTACGTTTAATTCCATTGAAGCAGGAGAAACTCCGCACTAAAACCCGGCCCGAAAGCTGCCGCCAAGGCGTGTTCGCCGGTCTTCAGCGGCCGCTTTTCCAACCATTCCTGAAGAATGAAGAGGATGGTGGCGCTCGACAGATTGCCGACGTTGCTCAGAACATCCCAAGAAGGCTGCGTATCGCATTTGCATAGACCCAATTGTTGTTCGATGTTGCCCAGCAACCGCGCGCCGCCTGGATGGAGAATCCAGCCCTTGATATCTGCTCGCGTCTTACCTTGGCGTTCGAGAAAACCGTTTACCAGCTCTTTGATTTTTGCGCCAATCATTTCCGGGACATCCTTGGACAACAAGATGTGGAACCCGGAATCGCGCAGATCGAAGCCCATGGCGTTCAGCGAATCAGGAAAAGTGTACGTTTCCGTGACCAGGATGCGTGGTCCGGGTTTGTCTTGCCCGGTCACAATGACCGCAGCCGCGCCGTCGCCAAACAGAATGGAGGAAATAAGGTTGGCCTGCGATATGTCTTTGCGCTGAAAGGTAAGCGAGGGCAGTTCGACGGAGATGATTAGTACGTTAGCGTCCGGATGAGACACCAGAAAGTCCGCTGCGCGCGAAAGCGCCATGGCTCCGGCTGCACATCCCAGCTCTGTGAATGGCATGCGCCGTACATTAGAACGAAATCCCATCAACTGGATCAGATGGGCATCGAGCGAGGGAATCATGAAGCCGGTGCACGACACGGTGATGATCAGATCGATCTCATCGGGGCGCAAACCAGCCCGCGACAAGCACTTCTCAGCCGCTTCACGCCCGAGCTTGATGGCATGCTCCATATATTCATTGTTCGTTTGCGACAGCGCGCGGGGCTCGATTGTATAGTCAATGGGGAAAATGGAATGCCGTTGATGTACGGCGGCATTATCCACAATCGACATCATGGCTTCGATGCGCCGTTCGGGAACTTCAAATACGCGCCCAAAGTAATACTTCACGTCTTCGCGGGTGATCAGGTGGGGAGGAACGGCGGTAGCGGTAGCGGCGATAGTTGCGTAGCGGGGATGACCGTTGCTTGAAACCGTATTTGTTTGACTCACATACACCGTCCGATGTTCATAATATACAAAGACCACACCAACACGTACGCGGGGGCCAGGAAGCTGTGCGACCGTGTCGAGGAACTTGGTTGGGCTTACTGTACAACAAGTAACGCCCCAGGGGAAACGCCAAGGACAACGATTCGGCTTGCTGACAGTAACTAATCAACGGGTCGGGAGAAACGAATGATCGAGCGAATAGCCGGAACATCTGCCCGCATGCTGTTGGGAGCCCTACTGTTAGTGCTAAATCTTGGGCCGGTTTCCGCACAAGAAAAGGCTGAACCTCTACTGGTCCTTATCTCTGTCGACGGGCTCCGACCTGACTATATTACCGCAGCCGATGCCCATGGAGCAAAGGTGCCCAACCTGCGACGCTTTATGAGGGAAGGTGCATACGCGGACGGTGTAACGGGCGTGGTACCTACGGTGACGTATCCCAGCCATACCACGCTAGTTACCGGCGTGTGGCCCGCCACGCACGGAATCTTCGCGAACACTACGTTCGACCCGCTGCAGAAAAACTACCAAGGGTGGTACTGGTATGCGGACGACATTCGCGTTCCAACGCTTTGGGATGCGGCAAGCAAGGCGGGACGCACTACCGCCAGCATCCAATGGCCAGTGACTGTCGGTGCGAAAATCACTTGGAATATTCCGGAGGTCTGGCGAGCCGGCACTCCGGAAGACGCTAAGCTGATTCGCGTGTTGTCAACGCCCGGCTTGCTTGACGAGGCGCGCGCGCAAATTGGCGAGTACCGCGGCGGGATTGATACTTCGGTGCCGGCGGATGAAATGCGGGGCGCGTACGCTGACTGGATATTGGAGAAGAAACGTCCGGGGCTACTGACGCTCCACTTAACGGCGTTGGATCATATTCAGCATGAGACTGGGCTGTTCAGCACCGAGGCGATTCAGGTGCTCGAGGCACTCGACGCGGTGATCGGCAAAGTTCGCGAAGAGGCAGAGCATATCGCTCCTGGGCGGGCGTACGTGGCGGTGGTGTCGGACCACGGGTTTGCCAAATATGATCAGCAGCTGAATTTATTTCCGGCATTCATTGAGGCTAAGCTCATCACGCTTGACGATAAGGGCAGGATCACAGATTGGAAGGCGACGCCTTGGGAGACGGGCGGATCGGCAGCAATTGTGTTAAAGGATCCTCAGGATCAGGCCACCGCCGGAATCGTGCGCGATCTGCTGAAGACTTTGACTGTTGATCCTGCCAACGGCATTGACCGCGTTCTGGACGCGGATGAACTGCACAAGCGCGGCGGCTATCCCACTGCATCTTTTTTTGTAAGCTTAAAACCAGGATGGCGTACTGGAGCCGCGCTGACTGGCCCGGTGGTCGCCAAGATCAAGCCGGGCGGCACGCACGGAGAATTGCCTGATCTTCCTGATCTACGCGCCGCGTTCTTCTTGGTAGGTCCCGGCGTGCCTGCGGGCAGAGACTTGGGGCTGATTGATATGCGCGACATCGCAGTCACCTTGGCCAAGGAGGCCGGTCTCTCGTTGCCCAGCGCGGAAGGTAAGCCACTGCTGCCTTAGCAGTTGTGCGGGATTTCCGGCAACACCCAGTCCATTTTCATGGTCATCCGTGGGCTCCGTAGTCGCGTCCTTTGTATTAACTTTTTTGTACGTACCGTCGCGAATTTCCGCTACGTCGCCGCATTCCTCCTTATATTTGATTTCACGAAGTAGGGCCCTCACTCAGATTCCTAAGGCATCCCACTGCTGGTTGGCAGCGAACGAATGCTGGGGATTGCCTGCTCGCAGAGGAGAAGTCATGAACTCGAAGAAACGCTCAGACGCGCAGAAGACGGCAGAGGGGTGTATCAATTTACGTGACCGGCGCCGCTTCCTGAAGGAAACAGCCGTTACCGGCTTGGCCGCCCTGGCCGCACCTCACTTGCTGCTGGGCAAGTCTCCGCGCAGCACCGGTCGCGTTTTGAAGATCGGATTTGTGGCGCCAACCACCGGAGCGCTCGAACGCTTTGGCGAAGGCAACCAGTTCATCGTGTCGCATATTCGCAAATTAGTTGCCGACGGCTTGACGATCAACGGCGTGAACCATCCGGTGCAAATTTTGGAAGCAGACAGCCAGTCGCGTCGGGAACGTGGCAGCGAAGTGGCTCTCGCACTCATCAAGTCCGAACACGTTGACCTGATGCTCGCCTCCAGCACCGGCGAAACCGTAATTCCGGTCAGCGATGTCTGCGAGGCGAATGGCGTGCCTTGCATCACGACGGATTGCCCTTGGCAGTCCTATTTCTACGGCCGGGGCGGAAAAGCCGACAAGCCGTTTCAGTGGACCTATCACTTTTTTTGGGGCCTCGAGGATCTGATCTCGGTTTTCACCAACATGTGGGCTGGAACTCCAACCAACAAAGTTGTTGGCGCGCTGTGGCCCAATGATGCGGAAGGTGTGGCGTACTCTGATGCGAAATTTGGATTTCCCGGCGCGTTGCAACCCAAGGGATTCAAGTTGGTCGATCCGGGCCGGTTTGAACTCGCGGCACGTGATTTTTCGCAGCAGATCCAGAAGTTCAAAGACGAGAAGGTCGAGATTCTTACCGGCGTAATGCCGCCGCCAGCGTTTGCCGCGTTTTGGAAACAAGCGGGCGACATGAAATTTACTCCGAAGATTGCCACGGTGGCGAAAGCGATTTTGTTTCCGACCGCGGTCGAAGCGCTCGGCGAGCGCGGCGCGGATCTAACCACGGAGATTTGGTGGTCGCCCAGCTTCCCGTTCAAATCGAATCTGACGCAGCAGAATGCAGCGGAACTTTGCGCTGCTTACGAAGATGAAACCAAGAAGCAGTGGACTCAGCCGCTGGGTTTCCATCATGCATTGTTTGAAGTGGCGCTCGATGTTTTGAAACGCACCAAGGACGTCGAGTCGCCTGCAGCCATTCGCGACGCGATCCGCACAACAAAATACGATTCAATCGTCGGCCTCATCAACTGGGAAGGTAAACCGGTTCCCAATGTCACCAAGACCACGCTGGTGGGTGGCCAGTGGATTCCCGGCTTTAAGTTCGACAAATGGCTAGCGGGTCAGAAGTTTAAATATGACCTGGTGATTGTGAATAACGCCAACGATGAAATGATTGGCGTGCAGCGCAAGCTCGAGCCGCTCTCCGCATAGCTGAGAGACAGACCTTTATCAATTAAGTTGATTTCTACGTTAGCCGGCAGCTTCTTGCGAAGCGCGGATTTCCTGCCAACGGCGTGGACGCTTGTTGGCCTGCAGTATTTTCTTGCGCAGACGGATGGATTTTGGAGTAATTTCCACAAATTCGTCGTCAGCGATGAACTCAATCGCTTGTTCGAGGCTAAGCTGGCGATGTGGGATGAGGCGAATGGCTTCGTCGGCGGAAGAAGAACGCATGTTGGTGAGCTTCTTCTCTTTGGTCACGTTCACTTCCATATCCTGCTCGCGCGAATTCTCTCCAACGACCATGCCTTCGTAAACTTCAATGGTCGGCCCGATGAACAGTTCGCCGCGCTCCTGCAATCCCCACAGCGCGTAAGCCGTGGATGCTCCCGCACGATCGGCGACAAGCGCACCGGTCGGACGCAGCGCCATCTCACCACCGTATTCCATCCAGCCTTCGAAGATCGAATGAATCAGCGCGGTGCCTCGAGTGTCGGTCAACAGTTGGCTGCGCAACCCGATTAGTCCGCGCGAGGGAATTTTGAAGTCCAAACGAACACGACCAGAGCCATGATTGCTCATCTTCAGCATTTCTCCGCGGCGGCTGCCAATCGTTTCCATAATGATGCCAATGAAGTTTTCCGGAATGTCGATGACCAGGCGCTCGACCGGCTCGAGCTTCTTGCCATTTTCGGAGCGCACCACGATTTCCGGTTTGCCCACCATGAGTTCGAAGCCTTCGCGCCGCATGGTCTCAATCAAAATCGCTAGTTGCAATTCTCCGCGGCCAAGCACGCGGAAAGATTCCGGCGTGTCGGTATCTTCCACGCGAATACTTACGTTGGTTAGAAGTTCCTTCGCCAAGCGATCGCGCAAATCGCGTGACGTCAGATAGTTGCCTTCGCGACCAGACAGTGGACTGGAGTTCACGCTGAAGATCATAGCCAGCGTGGGCTCATCGATGGTCAGCGGCTCGAGCGGCATGGGATTCAGCAGCTCGGTGATGCTTTCACCAATTTGAATACCTTCCACGCCGGCGATAGCTACAATGTCGCCTGCGTATACGGTTTCCGCTTCATCGCGATCCAACCCGCGAAACGTAAACAGCTTGGTGATCTTGGTCGGCGCCAACTTGCCATCCAGCTTGCTGATGCCGACTTCGTCTCCACGCTTCAACGTCCCATTAAACACGCGGCAAATCGCAATGCGCCCGAGGAATTCCGAATAGTCCAGGTTGGTTACTTGAAGTTGCAGCACACCAGCGGGATCGCCGGTAGGGCGAGCAATTTTGTTTACGATGGCCTCGAAGAGTGGCAGAAGATCCTTGGAATCGTCGCCAATCTTACGATGAGCCACGCCTTCGCGGGCGTTGGTGTAGATAACGGGGAAATCGAGCTGATCCTCGGTCGCGTCCAGATCGATAAACAGATCGTAAATCTCGTTCAAGACTTCCTCGGCGCGAGCGTCCGAACGATCAATCTTGTTCAGCACCACGACCGGAGGCAGCTTCGAGGCCAAAGCCTTCTGCAGTACGTAGCGAGTCTGCGGCAGTGGGCCTTCGCTAGCATCCACCAGCAGCACCACGCCGTCCACCATGCGGAGCGCGCGTTCTACTTCGCCGCCAAAATCGCTGTGGCCCGGAGTATCGACGATATTGATTTTGGTGTCGTGGAAGAAAAGGGCCGTGTTCTTAGCAAGAATGGTGATGCCGCGCTCGCGCTCCAAATCGTTGGAGTCCATCACGCGTTCGGCAACTTCCTGGTTAGCGCGAAAAATGCCGCTCTGCCTGAGCATGGCATCCACCAGCGTGGTTTTGCCGTGGTCAACGTGAGCGATGATAGCGATATTGCGAATGTCTTGAGTCATATAGGTAAATTCGTGTTCAGACAAAAATAGCTGCTGAGACACCAGCAGCCCGGAACATCCTTCTCCTTAGTTTTCAGGTGCGGTCTATGAACTCTTAGTTTACCAGAGGTTTGTGCATGTGGGCCACCATGCGTTTACGGCCCATTGTGGCGGTACGAGCGCTCTCGTGTACTATGTTTTCGGGTTTTTTCTTGAGGACTCGAGGTCTTAAATGCGCAGAATGAAGTGGATTAGCGTTGCATTCCTGCTGGTCGTCACGTTTGCGGTGTCCACGTCCGCACAGGAGGAGCAAAGTTCCTCGCGGCCAAATCTGCCCGAGCTGTTCGAGAAAAAAGAAGTGATGATTCCGATGCGGGATGGCGTCAAACTGCACACCGAGATCTACACGCCGCGCTCCTCGCAGGGCGCCTTGCCGATTTTCATCGAACGCAGTCCGTACGGCGTCGCTGATGCCGGAAAAGGGCATAGTTCTTTGCTTTATCGTTATTCGGAGATGTTTGCCGACGGCTACATCTTCGCGTTTCAAGACATCCGCGGACGCTACGGCTCGCAAGGCAAATTCGAAATGAACCGCCCGGTCCACGATCCCAGCGATGCCAAGGGAATCGACGAAAGTACGGACA
>JBAVNY010000269.1:0-6510 GCA_049691535.1 Candidatus Acidiferrum sp. | reverse complement strand
GGATTTTGACAACCCGCCTCTTCTGGATCTTTTTCAAGTCTCCAAGACCCGCTGATTCAGGCGGATAAGACAAGTCGACAGGGTGGCAATCCCCGTGCATGGGACAAGGGCGAGTGCAGATTACTCTGGTTTCGTTGGAGGAGATTAGATGTGGGCTGTTTCTAAGCCGGGGCCGAGAGCGTTAGAGGGCGTTTTGGTGGTAATCATTGTGACTTTGCTGGGACCTGCGCAATCGCCAGCCGCGTCGAGGAATGAGTCGACCAGGACGATGAAGAACCTAAATGCCGCGCTGAGTGCGGAACGAAACGATCATGCCAGGTATCTGGCGTTTGCGCAAAAGGCGGACCAAGAAGGCTACGGAGCGGTAGCCAGTCTGTTCCGTGCCATCGCGGCGGCGGAAGAAATTCATCAAAGCAATCACGAGCAAACCATACAAAGACTGGGAGGAACAGCTGCGCTGAACCTAGAAACGATCGAGATCAGGTCCACCCGCGAAAATCTGCAGGCGTCGCTCGACGCAGAATCTTACGAGTGGGGAACCATGTACCCGCAGTTCATTGCGCAGGCACGCGAGGACTGGTACGTACCTGCCGCCGCGAGTTTTGAAAAGGCGCAGAGGACCGAAGAACAGCACGTCGAGATGCTTAAAGCCGTGTTTAGAAACCTGGATTCACTCAAAGGTTCCCTTGCAAGAACATATTACGTCTGCACGATCTGCGGTTTTACGACGGCCGATCTGAACTTTGACAAGTGCAGGGGTTGCGTCAATCCGAAATCAAAGTACAAGGTGGTCAGTTGAGGTCGAAGCGCGCGGCTGCAGGCGGGGCGCTTGCCACCGCAATCAAGCTGACAAAGGAGAATTCCAGATGATGGAGACGATTGCATTCCAGGTGTTGCCACCTGTGCCGAATTGGAGCGAGCTTCACCCTCTTGTTATTCATTTTCCCATCGCCTTGCTGCTTGTGGCTCCCTTGTTCGTCATCGGCGGGGTTATTCTGGCGCCCCCGAAGGGCCGGCCCTTTCTGATCGCGGCATTGGCACTGATGGTTATGGGAACCGCGGGAACATTTCTGGCGATCGCGACTGGCGAAGCAGCGGGCGAGGTCGCTGACAGGACCGCGGTGATGAGCGGCGTGCTCGAACACCACGAAGACTTGGCCGAAACCACACGGATTATTTTCAGCGTCCTAACCCTCATTTTCGCTGCAATCTTGTTTCTGCCTCGCCTCCTGAAGCGGGAACTGACAACAGCCGTGGCTCGCACTCTTCCCGTTGCGTTCCTACTTCTTTATGGCGCGGGAACCATTGTCTTGGTCAATACGGCGCACAATGGCGGCAGGCTCGTACACGAACTGGGGATACATGCAGGGCTGGCGCAAACCACTGGGACCGAAAGTTCGCCTGCCTCAATTGGTCGGACGGCAGAAAAAGCAGAGAAAGAGTGAAATACGGCCTGGAGTTCAAGCGCTGCTTGATGGTTTGATGCCATATTTCGAAAGTTTGTAGGAGAGGTCGCTGCGAGAGAGTCCGAGGCGCCGTGCAGCTTCTGCCTGTGCGCCTTGTGTTTCTTTGAGGGCCCGTTCGATCAATGCCTTCTCGGTGTCCGCCAAGAACTCTCGCAATGAAATTGAATCGGGCAGCGAGTCGATCCAGTGATCCGGGCTCGCCATTTCCTTGGCTTTGCTATCTCCGAGCTCGGCAAAGGGAAAGCTATCCCGACCGATTTGTGTCGAGCGGGACAGAATGCAGGCCCTTTCGAGCAGGTTGCGAAGTTCACGAATATTGCCAGGATACGAATAGCGTGTCAGCGATTCGATAGCCGCTGGTGTGAGTTCGTGCTTGGGTACCTTCAGTTCGCGTGACGCTTGCTGAAGAAATAGCTCGCAGAGCAACGCGATATCTTCTGGACGATCCCGCAGTGGCGGAATCTCGATGGGTACGACCGCGAGACGATAGTAGAGGTCGTCTCGAAAGGATCCATCCTTTATCCGTTGCTGAAGGTCACGGTGCGTAGCCGCAATAACGCGAACGTCCACTTGTCGTGGCCTGGTCGTACCGATACGCACGACCTGGCCGTCCGTAAGCACGCGCAGGAGCTTTGCTTGCGCTTCCGACGGCATCTCACCAATTTCGTCCAAGAACAGCGTACCCTCGTGCGCAGCCTCGAAAAGACCTGCCCGGCTGCGATCCGCTCCTGTGAAAGCACCCCGTTCGTGACCAAATAGTTCACTTTCCAGCAGCGTCGGGGGCAGTGCCGCGCAGTTCAACGCGACAAAAGGCTTACTGGCGCGAGAACTGTTGCGATGCACGGATCTGGCGACCAATTCTTTTCCAGTACCAGTTTCACCGAGAATCAACACGGGCGCGTTCGTACGAGAGACCCGCGCGATCAAGTCGCGAACTTTCTCAATTCCAGGAGAATTGCCGACGATCTCAGGAGAACCTTCCAGACGGCCAACCGTCTCACGCAGGCGATTATTCTCGCGCATGAGTGCGGTTCGCTCGCATGCGCGAGCAGCAGCCGCACGCACATCCTCGGGTTGAAAAGGCTTCGTAACAAAATCGAAAGCGCCGCGACGCATGCTGTCTACGGCGAGTTCAACGGTTGCAAATGCAGTGAGGAAAACAACGGAGAGATCGGGATCGGCTTCCTGTGCGGCGGAAAGAACTTGCAGGCCTTCGCCGTCGCCCATTTTCTGATCGGTGAAAACCGCATCGAAATCTTCCGCGCTGAGCCGCGACTTGGCCTCGGCCACTCCCCTGGCCTCGGCAGTGACATGCCCATCTAGATTCAGTGCCGAAGCAAGGATCCTGCGCATGTGCGGCTCATCGTCGACGATCAGGATCCGGCCCATAGTCTCCCCCTAGTTCCTAGTGAACAGGCAAAGCCTTTTGCCCGGGTAGCTCAATCGTGAAACAAACGTCTCCAATCTCGTTCATGGTCAGCTCCAAATCCCCACCATGCGCCCGAGCGATGTTGCGGGTGATCGCAAGACCCAAACCCGTGCCTTCCGGTTTCGTTGTGAAAAACGGCTCGAAGATATTCTTGAGCGTCTCATCGGGGATCACGGCACCGGCGTTCTGCACTTGCAATCGAATTCTTCCGCCCGAATTCTGCGTTCCCATAAGCGTGACACTCTGATTAGGGGGAGAAGCTTCGATGGCATTTTTAACGAGGTTTAGCAAAGCTTGCTGTATCTTAGCGGAATCCATATTCACATTTACTTCGGTTGCAATCTCGACGACCAGATGAACTCGTTTTTCGGAAGCGTAGGCCTGACATGCGCTGGCGACATAATGAAGTGTATCCGACAAGGAGCTAACACTTGTTGCCAACGGCTGTGGACGGGCATAGACGAGGAACTCCCCCGTAAGCCTTTCCAGCCGGAAAGCTTCCTTCGCCGCAATGTCGAACATCTCGCGACGCTGATGAACATCGAGTTCCTCACGAGAGGCCATGTTCAATGAACTGGAGATCATGGCGACCGGATTGCGGATTTCGTGCGCGACGGCACTCGCAAGCCTTCCAATCGCTGCCAATTTTTCTTCCTGCACCAGTTGCTGGCGCGTGCGTTCGAGTTCCGCAAGGTTGCGCGCGAGGTGCGCTTCCTGGCGACGGAGTCGATTCACCAACACCCAGACAATGATCCCTACAAGGGTGTAAATCAGAGATACGGTACCGGCCTCCAGATACTCGTTTGCGTCTTTCGAAGGGTGCAGGACGTAGTATTCCCAAACCCAAAAGAAGTTGAGAAAGTCCGCGATCGCTATGACTAGCAGAGTTCCCACCAAGGAGAACCGGAATGCTGCTTCGAGAATCGGGACAATCATGAGAGCAAAGTACTGACTGTCTTCGTGGTTGGAGGCGGCCGCGACAAACGTCAAGAGCGTGTTAATCGAGATCGATGCTGTCGTGATTAACGTGACTGTTCGTGCGGTTAGATGCTTCAGCCCGGCCTGGACCCATATGAGGACCCCGGCGTGAAAAAGAAATCCAAGCCCGAGAGCTACCAGCAAGGCGGGCGTAAGACGCCCCCAATACGGCGCAAGAATCACGTGAGCCAGGAAAAGTGTGGCAATCACAAAGAGATTCAGGACGCTAAAGATGTTGCTTTGTTGCCGGAAAGAAGCAATCAGGGAATCGGTTGGCGCCTCATCAAAGTTCATTAGCAAACTTCTCGTGGGGTAGCAGCGGCATGGCCCATCTGCAAACCCATTCTACTTGCTGCGACCGCAACATACTACTTCGCGAGATCCTTGTGCTGTGTAGGCGCGATTTTCTGCTAAGGCGAACGCGGCTGCTCAATGGAAGACACCCGCAGACTTATTCCGATTTGCAAACACATGTTCAAAAGGAACTCGGATGAGCGTCCCGACGCCATCCACATAATCAAGCGAATAGTCGAGCGAGCAGCGCCCGCACAGCCAGAAGTGGACGACGCCATGAGTGTTATCCGGCGGGCCGTCATCCAGGCGCGGCTTGTAAAAGCGGTAGAATCGCCCTTCGTGATAGTCGAACTCCGCCCGGCAATCCGGATTGGCACATTCTGAAAACACTTAGGACTCCCTCTCGGAATAGCAGTCAGCCGGCGCTGAGATGTCCGATCCTTTCTCAAATTCTGCTGAAGGATGGCTTAGCCGCTCTCGTTCGAGTTGCTGGATGGTCTTTCTGAGCCATTCGGCAATCGCACACTCAAGGTTCCCTTGACCACCAGATCGGGATAGCGAATCGATGGTTTCTCCCCGGTCGTTCAGGACAATGTGCCGACAGGAAATCGGGTTATCCCTTCGTTCCGTCGGTACTAACGAATAGAGAGGGCAGCGGGCGCGAGGGACAAGGGACTGGCAGGTAGCGAGGGCTTTCCCGTCGAGGTAGGTTGGGCAGGTGGGAGAGTCTGCAAAAATAAAGCGCGGACGCCATTTCGTTTTTGCTCGCTGGTCGCACCTGCCCAACTCAAGGAACCGAAGCTCGAACTCCAGGACCATAAGCAGTAGTTCGCGGTCAGCATTCATCTCCACCCCCGTAACGTCCCTTTTGCCTGAAATTGACCGCTCGCAAACCATGCGGGCGGCTCGCTACTTGTGATGTTGGCTAGTTCACGTAGACGGTTATTGCGATCCGATCCCGGGGATATCTGCGGTTGCACAGATAATAGCCATCCTCGGTGTAGACGATGTATACATCATCGTCGTCGTACGAGTTGTCCGACCAGTATTCGGGCCACGGATCCATCAGACCGAACCAAAAGCCGCCGTATTGGAATCGCGGATATCCTCCGTACATCTGCAAGGGGTACGTCGAGATGCGGAACCAGTGATCTGGACCAAAATACCCACGATAGTGAGTTTCCGGAATGCGGTAGCCGTGGTAGCCGCCACGCTGATGCCAATCGCGACGCTCAGACTGCCAGTCACGAGCGCGATGCTCGCTCCACACCGTGCGGTGCTCCCTTGCGTAGCCGTGTTGCTCTTGGTCTGAACGCCGGCGAGCTTCCTCCTGGCGCTGTTGCTGTTGCTTGTTCTGGTCCTGCTGGGCGCGTTGTTGGCGTTCCCTGTCCTGGTCTTGCTGTTGAGCGTGCTGTTGCTTGTTCTGGTCCTGTTGCTGCCGCTTGTTGTGGTCTTGGTCTTGTGCGTGTTGTTGATGTTGTTTATCCCGGTCTTGCTGTTGAACGTGCTCTTGCTTGTTCTGGCCCTGCTGCGGCGCACGTTGTTGTTGCTGCTTGTTATGATCTTGCTCTTGACCGCGTTGACGATTCTGCCCCTGCTGTTGCTTCGCTTGTTGCTCAGCATGCTTTTCCTGCCGTTGCTGATCTTGTTGTCTCGTAGCTTCTTGCTGTGAGCGCTGCTGTTGCTGGTTGGGCTTCGCTTGTTGCGTTTCGGGCTTAGCCGGTTGTTCCTGCTTCTGCGGTTTTTCTCGTTGGTCCTGGCGTGCATTGAGCGGTACTACAAATCCCAGGAGCAGCAGTGCCGTTGAACTGACAACTCCAATCGCTCTCGCCATGTTACCTCCAATATCCCGGACCTCCGCGCCATCATCGTTGTCTATCTACTCTTCGCATCACAGAGGTTGACGTGTAGTTGCTGGCAGCTTGGCTACCATTCGGGCGTAAATGGTATGTGATTGAAAGGAAATCGATTGAGTTGTGAAACGCGGGAATGGCCGTTGAAGATCTGTCAAAAAGATCAAACGCAAGTCTCTCGCGCGTTCAAAATATTTGACAACCAGAACTTGGGCGATTCTTCTGCAATTCGTAAAGGCTGCGTCGCTAAAGAGTTAGATTTCGCACTTCGGTGGAATTACACGTGCGGTGAGAGGGATAGCTGCCAAGCAGATTCTCACTTCGTTGGTCAATGACGGAAGGCGTCGCATGGTCCGGAGAACTCAGCTAGTTCTCAGCGGACACCCGTTGGGCTAGCTTGCGTGAATTCTCAGCGGCATATCTACGCACCTAGGGGAAAGGAGCTTGTGATGAAAGTGAAAGAGATAATGAAGGGGACACCCTGCTACTG
>JBAVNY010000268.1:0-2559 GCA_049691535.1 Candidatus Acidiferrum sp. | reverse complement strand
AGAAATTCGGCCGCCTCGACATCTTGGTGAACAACGCCGCAATCACCCGCGACGGCCTATCGATGCGCATGAAGCAAGATGACTGGGAAGCGGTACTGAAAACCAATTTGACTGGCGCGCACCTCTGCATCCAGCAAGCACTCTCGACAATGATGCGAGCCCGTGCAGGCCGCATCATCAACATCAGTTCTGTGGTGGCTCAGTCCGGCAACGCCGGACAGGCAAACTATGTAGCAGCCAAGGCCGGCCTGATCGGCCTCACCAAGGCTGTGGCGATCGAAATCGCCTCGCGCAACATCACGGTGAACGCAGTGGCACCGGGCTTCATCGAAACGCCGATGACCGATGTCCTGCCGGACAAAGTAAAAGAAGAGTTGAAGGCGCGCATACCGCTTGGCCGACTTGGTTCGCCACGCGATGTTGCCGCCGCGATCTTATTTTTGGCCAGCGACGAAGCCGGCTACATCACCGGCCACGTGTTAAACGTAAACGGCGGCATGCATTTAGCGTAGCTTTGCGGCTCGACAGATTCGATGGCCGATTACAGTCAAGCCTGGGAAAAGTATCGGCGGCGCCGCAATTGGTTCATTGCAGCTGTCCTCTCCATCGTACCTGGCTGGTTCTTGATGATCGGCATTTCGAGGGTAGTACGGGACACCGGGGTTTTATCGCTATCGTGGGGCTTGCTAGCATTTGCCTGGTTCGTTGCGACGATTCTGACATCTTATCAGGCTCAATATTGTCCATGTCCACGGTGCGGCAAGCAGTTTAGTTCCAAATGGTGGTATCACCGAGGTATGGCTTTTACTCGAAGGTGTGCCCATTGCGGGTTGCCAAAATATGCGAACTCAGATGTTCAGCAAAGTTGACCTTGCGCCGAGGCGTAACTAGAATGGGCAGGTTATACTTACAGGGCTGAAAGCAGTGTGCGTACGGTAGCGTAAGGCCGAGCGGTTTGAACTCATTCTCAGCATGAACCGGCACGACGAACGCAAATCGCGGAGGATATAGGAATGGCCAGCGTTGAAGAGCGCGTAAAGCAGATCATTGTCGAGCAGCTCGGCGTGGACGAAGCGGAAGTCACACCAACGGCATCCTTCGTTGACGACCTGGGCGCAGATTCGCTGGACCAGGTGGAATTGGTCATGGCGTTCGAAGAGGCCTTCGGCATCGAAGTGCCCGACGAAGACGCTGAGAAGATGACGACGGTGAAAGATGCCGTCGAATATATCGACAAACACTCCAAAGGGAAGTAAGAATCCGCTGAGTATTACCACCTCATCAGGGAGCACGAAGCTTTGACTCGCCGCGTTGTTGTAACGGGCGTCGGACTCGTCTGCGCGCTGGGAATTGGCACGGACGAAACCTGGAAAAATCTGGTCGCCGGGCAGAGCGGCATCGGAAACATCACGCTTTTCGACGCGACTGGTTTCGATTGCACCATCGCCGGCGAAGTGAAAAACTTCGACCCTTTTCTGTGGATCGAGAAAAAAGAACTCAAGAAAATGGGCCGGTTCATCCAGATCGCTCTGGCCGGCGCGGATTTCGCCGTCAAGATGGCGAACTGGACCAAGGAAACCGAAGCCGATCTCGACGAAGTCGGCGTCTACATTTCCTCCGGCATCGGTGGGTTCGACATCATTGAGCGCGAACACTGGAAACTAGTGCAAGGCGGCCCCGGAAAAATTTCGCCGTTCTTTATCCCATCCGCAATCGTCAATCTTGCGTCGGGGCACGTTTCGATTCGCTACGGCGCGCGCGGCCCTAATTCCGCGACCGCCACGGCCTGCTCCGCATCGGCTCACGCGATCGGCGATTCCTTCAAGATCATCGAGCGCGGCGCGGCCGAAATGATGATTTGCGGTGGCACCGAGGCCACCATCACCCCGATGGGCGTCGGCGGCTTCGCTTCCATGAAGGCGCTCTCCACGCGCAACGACGACCCCGCGCACGCCAGCCGCCCGTTTGACGCGCAACGCGATGGCTTCGTTGTCGGCGAAGGCGCAGGCATCATCATCCTCGAATCACTCGAACATGCGCAAAAGCGCAACGCCCCGATCCTCGCGGAGATCGTCGGCTACGGCATGTCCGGCGATGCGTATCACATCACGCAACCCGCCGAGAACGGTGACGGCGCCTACCGCGTGATGCGCGCCGCCCTGAAAGACGCGAAACTTTCCCCGGACGACATCAGCTACGTCAACGCTCACGGAACTTCCACGCCGATCGGTGACACGCTGGAAACAATTGCTGTAAAACGTGTCTTCGGTGATCGCGCCAAGAAGATGCCGGTCAGCTCGACAAAATCGATGACCGGCCACCTGCTCGGCGGCGCCGGTGGACTAGAAGGTGGCATCTGCGTCCTGGCTTTGCGCGACCAGATCGTGCCGCCCACCATCAACCAGGAAACCCCGGACCCAAATTGCGATCTCGACTACGTTCCAAATGTCGCCCGCAAGACGGAAGTGGAGTACGCGCTCTCGAATTCCTTCGGCTTCGGCGGCACCAACGCCGCCCTGATTTTCAAAAGGTGGGCAGGCAAGTAAACGATCGCCGACC
>JBAVNY010000267.1:0-4716 GCA_049691535.1 Candidatus Acidiferrum sp. | reverse complement strand
ATCGTGAATTCTTCCGTTCCCGGATAAATCAGAAAACATTTGAACCCGGCCACACCGGCTGCCGCCAGTCGCGCGGTTTGTTCGCGATTGTCGGCCACCACTGCTCCCCACGCCGCCCAATCCACATGGCATTTGCCACGAGCCGCAGCACGTTTAGCCTCCAGCGCTTCCGGCGATGAAGTCGACGGAATGCAATTCAACGGCATGTCGACTAATAACGTGTAGCCGCCCGAAGCCGCCGCACGCGTCGCGGTGCGAAATCCTTCCCATTCCGTTCGTCCCGGTTCATTTATATGGATATGCGAATCAACCAATCCCGGAAGAATTGCCAGTTCGCCGAAGTCCGTAACAGACGCCGTAGCCGGAATCTGTTCACGCGGCACCACCCCGGCAATCTTTTCGCCATCCACCAGCACAGCGAAATCCCCAACCGTTTTGGGGAGAACTACACGCCGCGAAGTGAACGCCCTCAGTGCCATCAGCTATTCCGCAGCATTAGTTTAAAGGATATTTACGGCGCGCGCGGCCAGCAGCGCCACGATCATCAGCGAGATCAGCGATTGCAGCATCATCGCCAGCTTGGCTCCCCGCGACAAAACGGCGGTATCCGTTGGTGAAAATGCCGTGCTGGTATTGAACGCAAGGAACAAATAGTCCACGAAGTGCGGCGTCCACGTTGGGTCCTGGTCGCCCCGCTCCACCATTTGCGGAAATAAAAAGGAACTTTCCTTCAAGCCTTGCGGTCGTTCCCGGCCCAGCGGTCCTCCCGCATCCAGCTTCCAGTACCACAGCGCAAACACCAGAATATTTGCAATCCACAGCGCGGATGCCGAGCGCAACAGCGCTTTTGGCGATTCGCTGTGCTCTGGGATGCCTTGCACCAGATGAATCAGCGAAGCCACCATGGCCAGCGTGATAAGCGCCGTGGTGCTGAAGGTGAGTGCTCGCGTGATTTTGTGATCGCCCCGCTGGTCCGACACCACGATCGGAATCATCAGCAGCGCGATGACCACAATCAGCAGCCAGCTCGGCCCCACAGACATGGGTTCCGGCAGTGCCAGATAAACGCCGCCCGCCGCCAGCATTGCCACGAATGCGGGCCATCGAGGTTGTCGAAGACGCGGTGTGCTCATAGCAAGTCGCCGCAAAAACGCGCCTACAGTCTAATACAGCACTCCGCAGGATTCGCAATGCATCGAGCAGCCAAGTTTCTTAGACGTGCGAAACAATCTGCGCTCAGTTGGCTTTGTAAATCGTCGTTCCTTCTTTAATCGTCTCCACCACTTTAATGTCCTTGATCGCCATCGGCTCGACCTTGAGCGGATTTTTATTCAAAATCACCAAGTCCGCGAGTTTGCCGTTTTCCAGCGACCCTTTCGACTGCTGTTCCATGTACTGGTAAGCCGCATTGATCGTGATGGCTTTCAGCGCCTCCAACGGAGTCACCCGCTGATCCGGTCCAATCACCACACCATTTCGCGAGATCCGATTCACCGCACTCCACATAACGAACATCTGATCCAGCGGCGTAACTACAAAGTCGGTGTGATTCGTAGGCCGCAATCCTTTATCAATCGCCGCGCGCATCGGGCTCTCGAAGAACGCCTGTTTCTCGCCGCGATTCAGCACGTGCGTGTCCCCGAAATAATACGTGTGCTCCGTGAAAAAGGAAGGCGTCATCTTGTAAGTCACGTATTTGTCCAGCTGGTCGGCACGAACGAATTGCGAATGGATCACCGTGACGTGCCGGTCCTTCGACAGATCTCCCTCCGCCGCCTCTTCGTGTGCGCGAATCAGCATGTCCACTGCGGCATCGCCATTGGCGTGCGCGTTCAAAGGCAGCCCCAGCCCGTAGACTTTTTTCACGAACGCCTTCACCTCTGCTTCAGGAAAGCTTGGTTCGCCGCGCCACTTTTTCTGTCCAGCAGGGCCGCCTGTCAAATAAGGTGTCGTGAAATATGCGGTTTTTCCTTGCGGAGACCCGTCCAGCGTAATCTTGGCTCCGCCGAGCTTCACACGATTAACGTACTTGCCCCACATATCCGGCGGGTTCTTCGCGATCACTGCATCGAAGTCCGTGATGAATGGATACGCAATCACATCGATGATGGTGGCTCCTCCGGCAGCCGCCCGCTGCATCAATTCCAGTTCCTGCGCGTGCGTGGCGCCTTCCTGCGCCGTGGTAATACCGCTAGCCGCATACAGCATTTGTCCAGCGCGGCTCCACTCCATTTCTTGTTGCGCGTTTGGCTTCGGCAATGCCTGGAACACCGGTAGAAATGCCGTTTCCATCACCAGTCCCGAAGGCTCGTTCGTCCCAGCCCTGCGAAGGATCACGCCCCCCGGAGGCGTCTTGGTCTGCGCCGAATACCCGTACTTTTTCATCGCCGCGGAATTTAGTACCGCGCCGTGCATCGACACGTGGCCCACAATCACCGGATTGTCCGGGAAGTCTTTGTCCAGGTCATCGCGCGTCAGCGCGGTTCCCTTGGGCATAGCGTTTTCGTCGTAGCCATATGCCTGAATGATTTCGCCGGCGGGAATTTTGTGCTTGTCACGGAATTTCTTCAGTTCCTCGACAATCGTCGCCACATCTTTTCCAGGCCCCGCCGGTGGCGCAAACACGTTGACCTGATTCGCGACCGTAATCGAATTGATGTAGTGGCTATGCGGATCGAGGAAGCCAGGCAAAAGCGTTTTGCCAGTCAGATCGATCACTTTGGTCGTCGCGCCCTTGTGGTATTTTTCGATCTCCGCGCGAGTCCCAACCATCAAAATTTTTCCATCTTTTACGGCGATCGCTTCCACCGTGGGCTGCGCGTCGTTCACGGTAACAATGTCGCCACCAAAGTAGATGCGGTCCGCGGTCGACGCGGCATCAGGCCCGCCCATGCCGCAACCCGCGACGAATAACAACACTGCAAACGCATACGCCGTCAGCGTTTTCATTAGATCCGTCCTCGATTCACTAGCGATGTAGAGTTTTGATGGACCGCGACCCAGAGTGCTAAGACTTACACGAGCGGGCGCTCTCTGAAACGTTGCCGGGCGGGGCAGGTAAATCAACCTCTAAATTGTGACACGACCCTAACACACCTCTACCAGTTTCTCTACAACCACGAGGTGCTGCTGTAGGAGGACGCCACGGCCAACGGCAGAAATTTGTAACCCACCGGCTCGTCCGATCTCAAATGTGCGGAGCTCGAAATGAATAAATATAAAAACAATTACAATCAACTACTTGAAAACACGGTTTCCCATGAAACTCCGTCAATGTTCGGTCGCCGCGGTTTTTGCCAAGGTCGCGCTCGCGGCAACCGCCGGATTTGTCCTGCCCCACAATTCTTTTGCAGTCAGCCAGGAAACCGCAGCGCGCCTCTGGTGCGGGAAAGCACATGACCAAATCGTCGTGCGATTCGCCTTCGGCCTGCCCATTGGATGAGACGAAACCTGCGTAGGAGTGGCCGATGAGAATAGTCGGACTGGTTTGTTGTGCCAGAATTCTCCGAGCGTTGGCAACATCTTCGGCCAGCGAGGTGAGCGGATTTTGGACGGCGATGACGTTAAAACCCCTTGCTTCCATCGAGTCAAGGTAAGGCTGACCACTTCTTATCTAGTAGAAGGGCCGCTAACGAATGGACTGCCGGCCTCGAAAAAACGCAGCAGCCGTCCCACCTCACGCGTGATGCCGATGCGTACAGTTTTTCTGATTGGCGCAGTCTCTCGGACAGCAGTCCCAAGCCAAAGCGGACCGTCAGCACACAGGTCGATTCCGTCCAAGCGCTGGTCGATCTGCAATGCAGCCGCAAGCCGTCCCGGGCCTCTCGCCAAATCTCTGAGTTTGTCGGTTTTGCGGAGCCGTTTCATGAGGTTGATTCCTTCAAGAGGCTCAATGGCGCGCAACAGCACTCCTGCGCCAATCCCCAGTTCTTCAGCCGAGACGTTGAGCATGTATGACGTCCCATAGATGAAGTACACATAAGCAAACCCCTTGCCCAGGAATAGCGATTGGTTTCTGGCCGTTCGTCCACGATACGCATGACCACTCGAATCACCCGGCGGGTAAGCTTCTGTCTCGACAATACGACCGCCAATCCTATTTCGCCCAGCCTTGCGCACAATGGTTTTCCCGATGAGATATCTGGCCAGCTCCGCCGTGTCACTTGGCAAGCTGGCCCGCGATAGCCGCTGGACTTCATGAGCGAGATGAAACGCGGTCTGCATGTGCGCGGTGCTCAATGTCGAGGCAGGCGCGGTCTAGCGCTTCTGGTACGGGTGGAAGATGTAGTCCTTCGCCTTCACAGCCACATGGCAAGAATGTCCGCAGTCTGCGACGCTGTTAGGATCGGCGGTGAACTTGTCCGATACGGCATCGTAGTTGAACACCGCATATCCCCACCCGCCGGTTTTCGGAAATCTCTTGCTGTCTTTTTCCATGACGAAAGCCTGCTTAAAGACGTCTGGCACATCCACGGCAAAGGGGGCCTCCGTGCTCTTTTTCGGCTTCCACTGCAGTTTCACGATCATGGAGCCTTCAGGGAAAACCTGGCCGTTGCCAGGAGCGCCGGCCTTGTACGCATTGATCATGGCTGGATTGGCGACGATCACCTTGAGCACTTCGTCGGTCCTGGCGGAAGAGACCACCGACCAGTCCTCGTATCCCTTGAAGTCAGCGAAAGCGATTCCGCTCGGCGATTTCAGCGAGTACTTGTCCTG
>JBAVNY010000266.1:0-4137 GCA_049691535.1 Candidatus Acidiferrum sp. | reverse complement strand
CTTCTCCAAAGCGACTTTCAAAACTATGTCCCGTTGGCTTGCATACGACTGCCACGGGTTTGCGCTTGCTTTATGTTTTGCCGAACAAACGATGCATCGTCCATACGACTGATTGTGTAGAAAAATTCCGAGTTGCGGTAGCACCGGTCTCATGGTGACTTCCAAGGAGTGAAGAACGCAGCGATTCGTAGCGCATCGATGCTCAGCTCAGAAATTGAGCTAGCCACCTTCTACCGAAAAGGCCCGGAATGCGTGGGACCGAGCCTTTTTCGCATACGATCTAATACTCAGTGATCCTTGGGTTTTTTCCTGATTGTCCGCGTCCGCTTATGGACTCACAGTTGGCACGATTCCACTTGGCGGAAGGCTGGGATTTCATGACTTGGGCAGTGCCCGAACTCAGGACTAGAGGTACCCATGATCGAAATTCTCGGAATTGCCCGAATCGGCACCGAAGAGCCTCCGTTTTATCAACTTCGCTATCTTGACTCGGAGTTAGCGGGGCCAACCTACACGGGTACGGATAAGAACGGTACCGAGGAGCAGTTGCGTACCTTTATGCAAGAAGCTGGAATGGAAGAGGCGGACATCAACGCAGTCGTTGCCAGCGTTAGGTGAAGCTGAACGCGTTACGGATTCAAGCACTCCCGCGCACAAACTTCTTCAAGGCATCACAACGCCAACGGAGGGACCAGAGGAATGCCTACTTTGAAGAAAGATCGAGTCACTCGCAAATGGTGAACGACGTCTTACGAGAGCGCGGTCGCCATGAAAGTCTTCGCGAAGGCGAAGATTATTTCTATTTTGGTGCCGGTGAAGCCGTGAATTGTCTTTCGAACAGCGTGATGGTGAAGCATATATGCTTTCCAACGCCTGACAAGCGCGAGTTCGCATCTAAGAGACATCAGCGGAGGATTGCCATTTCCGTCTTGGCTCCTCAGTGGTGGAAGGCTGCGTCCACCTGACCTGGTAGTCAGCTTTCTACCCACCCTTCTATTCGGTGAATTATTTGCCGCTTCAAAAACCCAATACCAATTCCCTATTCCAGCACGCCTATAAACTCTCACCACCGCTGAACTAAAAACTCAGGCCATACGCGAACGCCAAAACTCAAATACATCTTTCGCTCGATACCTCAGCTCTTCTGGCCGCCGATACAGTTCTTCTCGTGAATGTCCGGTATCGTTCCAACTGCTTCAAAGGAGCCCCCATGAAAACTTTCGTAAAAACTTCGATTGCAATCGTTCTAGGACTGTTTCGTAAGCGTCAGTCGAAGGCCGTCTTGACGAATGGTATTTGATTATGCGGCGTGGCTCGAGTTCTCGGTGAACTCAGCATCGATGTTCCAGGGCAGAAGTTCTTCGATGCGGTTGATTGGGTGCTCGGCGATGCGGGACAACACGTTGCGAAGATAACTCTCCGGGTCGATGCCGTTCAACTTTGCTGATCCGATCAGGCTGTAGATGGCCGCGGCGCTCTCGCCTCCGCCGTCCGAGCCCGCAAAGAGGAAGTTCTTTCTGCCTAATGCTACGACGCGCAGCGCTCGTTCCGCAGCGTTATTGTCTATCTCCAATCGACCATCATCGCAGTAACGCATCAGAGCTTCCCATCGTCCGAGTGCGTAACGAACCGCCAGCGAAGTATCCGATTTCCTGGAGAGCTTGCCCAACGTCTCTTCCAGCCATTGTTTCAGTGATTCCAGTAGTGGCCGACTGCGTTCGTTGCGCACCTGCCGACGTTCTTCGGGTTTTCGTCCACGGATGTCTGCTTCGATGGCATAGAGTTCTCCGATACGACGAAGCGCTTCCTGCGCCACTGGGGATTTGTGCGCGACCTGAAGATCGTAGAATTTCCTGCGCGCGTGCGCCCAACAAGCCACTTCCTGTATGTTTCCGGCTTCGTAAATCCGATCAAACCCCGCGTACCCATCGGCCTGCAGCATGCCTCGGAAAGGACTCAGATGTGCGTGCGGATGTTCCCCTTTGCGATCCGGCGTGTAAGCGAACCACACCGCCGGTGGCGTTGCATCTCCTGCTGGCCGATCATCTCGCACATAGGTCCACAGTCTTCCCGTTTTCGTCTTTCCCAGGCCCGGTGCCAGCACCGGAACCGGGGTGTCGTCGGCATGTAGCTTCTCAGCGCTCATCACGTGACGTCGCAGCACTTCTACCAGTGGCTTCAGTAGCCGACTGCAACCACCCACCCACTCCGCCAATGTGGAACGATCCAGCGGCACTCCTTCGCGCGCATATATTTCCGATTGACGATACAGCGGAAGATGATCGCAGTATTTCGAGACCAGCACATGGGCCAAAAGTCCAGGACCAGCAATGCCGCGCTCGATCGGCCGGCTCGGCGCCGCCGCCTGCACGATACGCTCGCACCGCACACAAACCAGCTTTGTGCGAACGTATCGAATCACCTTGAAGCGTTCCGGCAAGTACTCCAGCATCTCGGAGACATCTTCTCCCAGATGTTTCAGCTGCCGGCTGCAGTCCGGACACGACGTCTGCCGCGGCACGTAGGTTCGTACCTCGCGTGGAAGATGGTCCGGCAATGGCCGCCGCGCCGGGCGCGCCACGACTGAGGCGCTCGAGGATTTCTCCGTCTCCAGGTCCTGCGCGCGACTCGCTTCGAGCTCGCCCAGCCGTAGCTCCAGCTGGGCGATATGCCGGTCCAGCTTTTCCGACGAACGACCGAACTGTTCACGGCGCAGTTTGGCGATCAACAGCTTTAAATGTTCGATCTCTGTATCACGTGATAGGAGTTGTTCGTCTTTTGAGAGCAGCGCTTGGTCTTGTCGAACAATTTCTGCGTGTTGTGCACGGACCAACGCTTTCAGTGTATCGGGATCGAGTTGATCGAGATCGGGAAGGTCCGTGCGCTGCGTCATCCTGCGCGCAGTATGCCATGACTAAAATTCTTGGCAAATCAATTCTTTATCAACTGAGATTACACGGCCATCTGCGGTTGGTAACTGCGCACCGGGCGACGCCAATCAATCCCCTCCAGCAACATCGATAGCTGTGCTGGCGTCAGTGCCACCGTTCCGCTCGTTGCTTGCGGCCAGATAAATCTTCCGCGCTCCAGTCTCTTCGCAAATAGACACAGGCCATCGCCCGACCACCAAAGAAGCTTAATCAAATCTCCACGCCGTCCACGAAAAACAAAGACGTGACCAGAGAAGGGATCTTCTTGCAGTGCCGTCTGTACCATTCCGCTTAATCCCGTGAACCCTCGTCGCAGATCGGTCACGCCTGCAGCGATCCAAATGCGCGTTCCTACTGGCAGCCCGATCATTCCCCTAGACACTCCAGCACCGCACGTAGCGCCACTACGTCTACCGAACCTGCGATACGCAGGGTTCCTCGCTGAAGTTTTATTTCCATCGTTCCCGATGACAACATCACACTGTCATCGTTCACGGTTTTTGTGGGTCGTTCTGCCTTAACCTTCACCGGTAGAAGCGGCGTGGCGAGGTTGATGCCCAATCGCCCTTCGCGATATAGCTTGCGCCAATAGAAAACCTGATTGGCATTCACATCGTGCCGGCGCGCCACTCTGGCCACCGACGCCCCAGGCACCAGCGTCTCTTCCACAATGTCTCTGCGCTCTTTAATGGTTCGACGTCGCTGCTTCTTCCTCGCCGTGCTCACCGGAGCACTTTGACCAAGTGTGTCCACGGTTCCCTCACTGTGGGCACAGACAAACGTGCCCACACTGCCAATCTTCTTTGACTACTCACACTTCGTACAGGGGGTTATGACCGGACGCTTACCTTTAGGAGTAATTAGTCATCATAGGAAATAGCTGGCTAATACATCTTGAGAGGGTGTTCCCCTCTATTATGTACTGTGGACCCCTGCAAAAAATGGGGTTTAAGGCTCCGATATGAAGTTATCTTAAATTTTCTTGTGTTTTTATGATAGCAAATTCTGTTTTTTTCCGACTAAGGTATGTACCTTGTACATGCGAAGGGTGTCTCGTTAGCTTGTGAATCACAGGTCGCCAGTCCACGTAGGGCTTAACGGAAAATAATTTTAAATTTCTTTGGGTCCGTTTTTGCTCGTATTGAAAACAAAGGACTTTAAGTCGCTTGTTTTGTTATCTTTCTGGAATTGACTGATTCTGTGGCAC
>JBAVNY010000265.1:0-3453 GCA_049691535.1 Candidatus Acidiferrum sp. | reverse complement strand
TTGGTCGAGGGCGGCACGGGCTTCGGGTTTTTCGATGCCGAGGGCCTTGGAGATTTGGTCGAGCGTGGCGGGCTCGTCGGCGGCGTAGATGATGGCTTCGAGTGCGGCTTTGCGTTCTTCGTTGGTCATGGAAAGAGGATATCAGATATCGGTTATCGGATATCAGGAGGACAAGAAAGAAGAAGGATTACCGCAGAGGTGCTGCAGAGGACGCGAAGAAGGCAAGAAAGGAATGAAGAGTAGGGAAGTTGCCGGCCGTGCTAAAGCCCGGCTCCTACATAGGCGAACCCAAGATGGCCATCTGAAGGTGGCCGCTACAAAGTCGTTCTGCGCCTCGCGTCATAGGATTTTTCGTTTCCGGTTACGTGTATTCGGCGTCGATGCGGAGGGTGCCGTTTTCGTCGAAGGCGTTGTCGAAGGATTTGGATTTTTTGACAAGAATGTCGCCGAACTGTTTTTCCTGAACCAGGGCTACGGCCTGGAGCTTGACCATTTCGAGCACGGCGAGAAAGGCGACGATCATGGCGTGGCGCGAGGGGCAGGCTTCGAAGAATTGAATCAGGCTGACGGAATTGGTGTCGCTGGCCAGGATCTGGCCGCGGAGTTGCGCGATCATCTGCGCAACAGTGAAGAGTTCGTGTTGCAGCTCGATGCGGGTGACTTCTTTTTTGCGTTCCAGGACTTGCTGAAAGACGCGGACGAGATCAACGAGTGAGACGACCAGCTCGCCTACGGTGCCTTCATCGTTGTACAGAGACTTGTCGGGCTTGGACCAGACGTTTTCTTCGATTTGCTGTTTCTGGTAGAGAAGCTGTGCGGCGTTCTTGAATTTTTCGTGCTCGATGAGGCGGAGGACAAGCTCTTCGCGGGGATCGCTGGCCTGATCTTCGGCGGAGGCCAGCGGATCGGGCGGGAGCAGCATTTTGGATTTGATGTAGATGAGCGTGGCGGCCATGTAGATAAATTCGGCGGAGACGTCGATGTTCTGAACTTCGAGTTGATGGAGGTAGTCGAGGTATTGCGAAGTGATTTTGGAGATTTGGATGTCGTGGATGTTCATCTCCTGCTTTTTGATTAGATCAAGCAGAAGGTCGAGCGGTCCCTCGTACATCGGGATGGTTATTTTGTAGGGCGAGGCCATGTCGTGAGTAAGAGGATATCAGATATCGGATATAAGAAATCAGGAGGCGAAAGGAAGAAAGGAACGCTGAGGCACAGAGTACGCAGAGGAGGCGCCGAGAAGAGGAAGAAGAAGCAGGTCCCTCGAGCTCTGCCCCCTCGACGACTCAGGGTAAACAGGAAATGGCTGTACCACAAGAAGAACCCAAGAAAAGAGGGATTCCTCCGCTACGTGACCCGGCGCGCTGAAGACGCGCGCAAGAGAAAGCCGGGTCACTCCGGTCAGAATGACGGGGTTGGTGGTGGAAGTCGGGGAGGAGGAACCCAAGAGCACAGCCCCTTCACGGCTCAGGATAAACAGGAATGGCGGTGCTACGGGTTTGGTTAGGTGGAGAGTTCTTGGCGTTTGCGTTGCCAGCCGAAGATC
Organism: Candidatus Acidiferrum sp.; assembly: GCA_049691535.1. GTDB lineage: Bacteria > Acidobacteriota > Terriglobia > Acidiferrales > UBA7541 > Acidiferrum. The sequence continues at coordinate 1,907 of JBAVNY010000265.1, read as the reverse complement.
GCTTCGCGGACTCGCTCCATGGTTTGCTTTGCGGATTTGTGTGCTTCGGCTGAGCCGGCGTCCAGGATTTCCAGGGCGCGCTTGGGATGCTGTTCGTATTCCTGGCGGCGGGCGCGGACGGGCTCTATCCATTTGATGAGGTTGTCGGCCATGGCTTTTTTGCATTCGATGCAGCCGATGGCGGCGGTAGTGCAGCCATTGCGAACCCATTCGAGTCGTCCGGGATCGCGTTCGGGCGTGGAGAAGAGTTTGTGCCAGTCATATACCGGGCATACATCGGGATTGCCGGGGTCGGTGCGGCGTTTGCGGGCGGGATCGGTGACCATGACCTTGGCTTTGGAGCGGATGTCGGCGTCGGATTCGGAGAGGGTAATGGCGTTGCCGTAGGACTTGGACATTTTTCTGCCGTCCAAGCCTGGGATACGGGGAGTGGGAGTTAGGAGAACGTCGGGCTCGGTGAGGACCTCATCGAAGAAGAGAGAGCTATGCTCGCTAAGTTCGGTCGAAAGCGTATACCGACCTTCTTCCCTGTAATAATGTTCGATAACTTGTCTCAGCTTATTTTCATCTTCAAGCGTTGAGGGCGTCAGGTAGGCATGTGCGAAAATAGGTTCGGTCTTCAGAACGACCTGAACAATTTTCTCTCGCACCGCTAAGTTCTTTGGATCCTTCAGGTCTGGAACCCGAAAGCCATAAAACAAGTTAAATTTGCGAACCAATTCGCGGGAAAACTCGACGTGGGAGACTTGGTCTTCGCCTACTGGGACGAATAAGGATTTGCCTGGGTCGGAGTACATGACGATGTCGGCGGTTTGGAGAGTGGGATAGCCGAGGAAGCCGTAGGTGTGGAGATCTTTGTTCTGGATGTTTTCTAGGGCTTCTTTGTAGGTGGGGATGCGCTCGAGCCAGCCGAGCGGGGTGATCATCGAGAGCAAGAGATGGAGTTCGGCGTGTTCGATGATTTGGGATTGCTGGAAAATTACGGATTTGGCGGGATCGAGACCGGAAGCGAGATAGTCGATGGTGATTTGTAGAACGTTGTCGGCGATCGCGGACGTGTCGGCGTAATCGCTGGTGAGGGCGTGCCAGTCGGCGACGAAATAGAAGCATTCGTAGGTAGGATCGTTTTGCAGTTTGACCCAGTTTTGGAGAGCGCCGAAATAATGGCCGATGTGGAGACGTCCAGTGGGGCGCATGCCGGAGAGAACGCGTTTGGTGGCAGAGATGTTGGGCAAAAGAGTTTAGCCTCGGAGAAGTTAGTTGACAGTCTATAGCTTACAGTCGACAGCCGAAAAGAGAAAACCTAAGGAAGATTTAACGCAGAGACGCTGAGGGCGCAGAGAAAGAACGGCGGCGCAATCAAGAGCCGAATGCAATGAGGTTTGTTGGCTCGCCTGCTCTAGAGAGAGGGGCGGCGAACGGCTGGCTTTTTGGCTTGTGCGGCTTGGGCTGGAAGCAGAGTGGCCATTTTGCGAATCATGGCCAGGACCAGGCGCTTGTCGCCGTCGGAAAGCGTGGTGCTGTACTTTTTGATTTCGGCGAGGAAGCGAATCTCGTCTTGAGAGAGTTCGCCGAGCATTTTCTGAGTTTCTTTGTCGCGAGGAGTCTCGGTGCCGGGGAAGAAGTCGGCGAGGGAAATTTCCATGGCTTCAGCAATCTTGGCGAGGGTCTCGAGCGAAGGCACAGTGTGGCCGTTTTCGACGCGGGAAAGATAGCAACGGAGTAACCCGGTGCGGCGTTCGATGTCGCCCTGCGACAGGCCACGCTGGCTGCGGTAAGTTTTGATGACTTCGCCGATGTTTACTTGCGGTTTCTCTTTAGGCATGAGTGGCTCCAATTGAAATAGTAGCTTAATGGCTAACAGCATTGTTGGCAAGATGGGAACAGGTGGGAATGGAGTTGAGTGG
>JBAVNY010000264.1:0-2446 GCA_049691535.1 Candidatus Acidiferrum sp. | reverse complement strand
GAGACGTCCGCCATTCGAAACTTTTGCCTGGATGTAGCCGTGTTCGGTGGTGATCTGGGCGCCCATTTTTTCGAGGGCGGAGAGATGGAGATCAACAGGGCGAGCGCCGATAGCGCAGCCGCCGGGAAGAGAAACATGAGCTACACCGGAGCGGGCGATGGCGGGGCCAAGAGTCAAGATGGAGGCCCGCATGGTTTTGACAAGTTCGTAGGGAGCAATGGCGTCGTTCAAGGAGGTGGCTTGAATGGTGTAGTTGGCTGCGGGAATCTCGGAAGTCGAGACGGTGGCGGACATGAAGGCCAGCAGCTTGGCCATGGTGATGATGTCGCGGACCATCGGCAGGCGGTGCAGAGTGACGGGCTCGGCGGTGAGCAAAGCGGCGGCCATGGCTGGAAGCGCGGAATTTTTTGCGCCGCTGATAGCCACTGTGCCGTGCAGAGGTTTGCCGCCGCGAATTCGAAATCTATCCATGCGTTCTCTATTCTCCGAGGGCCTGTCGCAGTTTTCCTTGTGACTGGACCAGGTGTTTGCGCGCGGCGGGAGCGCTTAGCGAGTGCTTCAACATTACCAGAGCGGTGCGCAGGTCGTGCTTGCTGAGCCGCAGAGCGTGTTGGACCGCAGACAGTGGCTTGCCGCTGGCTTCCATCAGGATTCTGGTGCTGCGCTCGCTAAGCTTTTGATTTGTGAGCGCCATGTCGATCATCAGGTTGTCGTAGACGTGACCGAGTCGCACCATGACGGTTGTAGAGAGCATGTTGAGGACCAGCTTTTCGGCGGTGCCGGCTTTCAGGCGAGTGGAGCCGGCGATGATTTCGGGGCCGACTTCGGGAGTGATGGCGATGTCCGCGGCGCGGCGGAGAGGGCAATTTCTGTTGGAGGCTACGCCGATGGTGAGGGCGCGGCGTTTTTTGGCGAATTTGATGGCGGCCATGACGTAGGGAGTGGACCCGCTGGCTGCTATACCAACCACGGCGTCGTTGGTGGATAGGTTTAAGTTGCGCAGATCGCGAGCGGCATTAGTGGCGGAATCTTCTGCGCCCTCGACAGCGTTGGTGAGGGCTTTGGAACCGCCGGCGATGAGGGCGCGGACCTGGGTCCTGGGCACACCGAAAGTTGGAGGACATTCTGCGGCGTCGAGAACGGCGAGACGCCCACTAGTGCCGGCGCCAACGTAGATCAGGCGGCCGCCACGTTGCAGTCTGGCGACGATGGCGTCAACGGCGCGAGCAATGGATGGGATTTCGCGGGCGACGTGTGCGGCTACTTTGCGGTCTTCGCGATTCATCAATTCAAGAATCTTGTGCGTGTCCATCTGGTCGAGATTGCGGGACGCGGCGTTGCGCTGTTCTGTTGGGCGCCGGCTGAGATTTGCGGATTTTCGTCCCTTGGTGGGCATACTGGAATTATATCTGCGGAGTGAGTGGCATTTGGAGTTTGAGGCTGCCGGGTCGCAGCGTATGCGGCGAGATCGTTACCCTTTGTAGTGTGAGTTCCATTCGAACTTGGTGCACAGCGCGCCGAATTGCCGTAAAGCGAATTGACGCGAACGACATCATTTGTGGCGACCGCCGGAAGTGGACTTGGGAATCATCTATGATAGGGAAGTACGGTTTTCACCACGAAATTTCGGGGCAAATCATTCATGGACGTTTTGAAAAAGCTGTTTGAACAGCGCTTCCATTCCACGCCTACGCGTATTCAGCCGGTGCAGGGAGAACTTGGCGGATCGGGGCGGAAGATCATTCGTCTGGCGAATGATACGGTCAGTGCGATCGGCGTTTTATATGGAGTTCGTGAAGAAAATGTGGCGTTTTTGGAATTCTCGCGACATTTCCGCAGACACGGATTGCCGGTGCCGGAGATTTATGGCGAAGACCTGAACCAGGGCGCGTACCTGGAAGAAGACCTGGGTGGTACGACGTTATTTGAGTTTCTGACGAAGAATCGGGAAGGGGCAAAAATCGCGCAGCCGGTGATTGATATCTACCGGAAAGTTGTAGGAATCTTGCCGCGATTCCAGGTGGAAGCGGGGCAAGATGTGAATTATGCGGTGTCGTATCCCTGCGCGAGTTTTGACCGGCAGTCGATCACCTGGGACTTGAACTACTTTAAATATTATTTTTTGCGGCTGGCGGCGGTTCCGTTAAATGAGCAGGCTCTGGAGCGGGATTTCGGCCGGCTGACGGATTTTGTGTTAAGCGCGCCGCAGGATTTCTTTCTTTATCGCGATTTTCAGTCGCGAAACGTCATGTTGCGAAATGGCGAGCCATTTTTTGTGGATTACCAGGGCGGACGGAAAGGGGCCTTGCAGTACGACATTGCGTCGCTGTTGTTTGATGCTAAGGCGGATTTGCCGCCGGAGGTTCGGCAGGAACTCCTGGACGAATATCTCAATGCTTTGGGTAAAGTCCTGAACTTCAATCGCGAGGAATTTCTTCGCTATTAC
>JBAVNY010000263.1:0-9941 GCA_049691535.1 Candidatus Acidiferrum sp. | reverse complement strand
CCCAAACACCAGTCAATGCGCCGTGAACTCCGCATGAGGAAATTCACGGCGTTTTGGCCGCCCCTCTTGGCAACTGATCGCCGAGCTACAACGGCACTAACGTTTTACTGCTTCGTTGCTGTGAACTGGCTGGTCGTTCCGTGTAGCTTGTCCACATTGTCGAAGGTCATGGTCTTTCCATCGGCCGATACCTTCATGCGGGTCACGCCAATTACTTTGCCGTCGCGTTTGTCGGTCTCCTCAATGGTGTCTTTGCCCATTTTCTTGACAGATACGCTCGTAGTCCCGGGATCGCCCTTGTACGGCGCCTCGGTGCCATCCAACTTTGCAGCATAGCTCTGCCCGGTTGGACTCGACATCATCAATGTGTCTCCGTCCAACTTGAAGGTCACCACCAGGCCGTTGTCAGAGATGGTGTCGTATTTCGTGGTTCGCCACGACCCCGAGATGGCATGCTCTCCGGCCGGGGCCTTGCCCACCCGCGTCGCTTCGATTTTTCCGGTTACCGGGTCACCATTTGTCGCGCTACTATCGGAAAACTCGAACACCATGGTCTTCCCATCCGGCGAGACCATCATTTTCGAGGTGCCGTTCAACTTGCCGTCTTTTTTCTGACTCATCTCCACCGTCCGGTCGTCTACCACTTTCACACTGAGGGTATCGAAATAGGGATGTCCACTGACTTTTTGATCTTGCCCGTCCGCTTTTACTTCAAAGGGCGGCGCACAGGTTTTGCATGTGTACATACCATCTTTCAACTGGTATACGTCCGGCTTTTTGGGTAATTGTGGATTGCTGAGGTCAGTCTTCCATGTACCGCTGATCGCATCTTGCGCGATTGTTGCCGCAGGCATCAGGAATGCCACAAGCAGCCCAATCCAGAGCAGTCTTCTCATCGATTTTCTCCTTGGATTAGCGTTGGGATCCGACTTGGCCCGAGGGAATTGCCGTTGGCCCGTGCAATGGCCGCAAATATACTCCTTTGGCTATCCAGCGGCAATATTCAAGCGAGAGGACTCGGGCGGCAGGAAGAGGAAATCCGTTGCGATTAAAGGGCGATCTTATTTGGAAAAGAAAGGCGTCAGGCCCAGTCGAGGGCGCCCTTTTTGTATAGCCAGATGTAGCCGACCAGTAGGATACCGAGGAACACAAACATGGAGATCAGTGCGAAGGAGCCCATGTGGTTCGCCACCCAGCCACGAAACGAAATGGCCCACGGAAACAGAAACATCGTCTCCACATCGAAAATGACGAACAGCATGGCCACTACGTAAAATCGCGCGGAATAGCGGCCACGCGCGTGCGTTTCCGGCGGAATGCCGCATTCGTAGGGCTGAAACTTTGCGGGACCGCCGCGTGTGCCCGGTCGAATGAATTTGAAAATGATCAGTGTCGCGATGGGGAAGCCCATCACCAGAACTGCGAAGAGCAAGACCGGAATGTAGGCAGCAGGCATGATCGATGCTCGTTTCTAGTGGGATGCTAACACAAAATGCTTTGCGGTTAAGCAACCGCTGCAACAGATCCTACGCAACCGCATTGGGTCTCCTACTTCTCGAACAGCAATTCTCCCGCTCGCTGCGTCGCTTTGACTACTGCTTTGATTAGCGTGACGCGCAACTTCCCTTCTTCGAGTTCCATGATTCCATCAATCGTGCACCCAGCCGGCGTGGTCACCGCGTCCTTCAGCAAAGCCGGATGATCGCCCGTTTCCAGCACCACACTCGCTGAACCTTTCATCGTCTGGGCTGCTAGAAGCGTCGCAATGTCGCGCGGCAGACCTACTTTCACACCCGCTTCCGCGAGCGATTCCAAAATGATGTAGGCGAAGGCTGGCCCACTAGCAGATAATCCCGTGACCGCATCCATATTTTTTTCGTCTACCACTACGGTGCGCCCCACGGCGTTGAACAGTGACTTGGCGATTTCCAGATGTTCGGCGGTCACATGTCCACCCTTGCAGATTCCGGTCATGCCGCAACCAACGGCGGAGCAGGTATTGGGCATGGCGCGAATCACAGGCACCTTATCGCCGGCGCGTTGCTCAATGTAACTAGTGGGAACGGAGGCGGCGACGGAAATAATCAGCGTATCCTTCGTGAGTTCCGGGGCGATTTCTTTCAGCACCTCGCCCACTACCTGCGGCTTCACGCCAAGCAAAATAATATCCGCGCCACGCGCTGCTTTGCGATTGTCCGTGGCAACAGTAACGCCCAGCTCTCTTGAGAGCGCCGCGGCTTTTTCTTCGTGACGAACCGTGGCGGTAACTTTCTTGGGATTGAACAGCCCTTGCTTCAGATACGCGCGCAGCAAAATGCTGCCGAGTTTTCCGGTGCCCAGCACCGCGAGTTTCTTGTCAGTCAGTTGAGTAGGCATGATGGAAACATTGTTATGGAGCAGACCAGAAGCGTCAACTTGCTATTCAAGCCAGTTGAAGTAGCATTCGGGTCTGTACAGATCGCAACTCGCTCCGCGCGATTCAGACGGTGGCACCACCGGAACCGTCTCCGTGTCCTCTGTGGTAAATATTTTTCGTCCACACGTCAGTCGTGACTTGCCCCGCCTAGCACTGCCACCGCATGTGGCAACAACCTCGCAATCGCATCGAGTGATTCCACCGCGCCCTTAGGACTCCCCGGTAAATTGATAATCAACGCGTTCCGCCGCACTACCGTCACGCCGCGTGAAAGCAGCGCCGTCGGCGTTTTTTCCGCGCCGCGCCGCCGCATTTCTTCCGACAATCCAGGAATGACGCGCTCCCCCACATCCAGCGTAGCCTCAGGAGTATTGTCGCGCGGGCCGAGGCCAGTGCCGCCAGTGGTCAAAAGCAAATCAATGCGATTCGAATCCACAATGGTGCGGAGCTGGCTGCGCACGCCGGCAGGGTCGTCGGAGCAACGCAAAGCAGAAGTAACTTCCCAGCCGAGTTCCTTGCATCGCGCCGCGAGCGCTGGACCAGAAACATCTTCGCGTTCCCCGCGCGTTACGGAATCACTGATGGTAAGGATGGCCACGCGCATCGGACTAGTTGGTGCCGACGGTGTCGCGATTGGCTTCATCCATCAGGCGCATCGCTTCCATCAGCAAGCCCGTGGTGCTGCGCGTGGTGGTGACGTTCGCGGATGCGTTTGCCGCATTGAAATCGATCTCGAATTCGCCTTCGGTCCACAGAATTACTTTAAACACGGCGTCGTCGCCAGTGATGGAGCCCATTTTCGCGTGGCGACACTGTCCGCCGGCGAAATACAATTCGGCGGATTCCGTTCCCTTGCGCACCACCAAGCGGCAGGATTTCTGGCCCATTTCCAGCGATTGCAGCAAATCCGTCATGTTCATTTCTTCCAGGCGGCCTTGAATCACGCCGGGACGCGAAGCGCGCTGCTGCAATTTTTCCAGGTGCAGCCGGTCCACCACTTTTTTCGCTGAGCGAACAAGATCCTTCAGCAGAAATGGCTTGGCGATGAAATCTTCGACGCCATCCACCAGCGGGCGCAAACGTTCTTCAATGTCGGCGCGGCTGGCGATAAACAAAAATGGAATGTGGCGGGTAGCTTCGCGACCGCGCAGTTTTTCGAACAGTTGCCGTCCGTTCAGGCCCGGCATTTTGTAATCAGATAGAATCAGGTCGGGGAGTTCGTCGATGACTTTCAGCAGCGCGTCGGCGCCATCGTCCGCGGTCATCACTTCGCAATACGGTTCCAAGCCCTTGGCAATCAGCGCGCGCACCATCGGATTATCTTCGGCAAGCAGCAGCTTGACGGTTTTTCCGGATGCCGCACTCATCGGCGGACTCCGCGCTTCTTCCTGGCGCGCGGACGCAGATAGTCGCCGCTCTTCCCACCGGTTTTTTCCAGCAGGTGAATATCGATGATCTCGATGCCTTTATCGAGGGCTTTACACATGTCGTAGACCGTGAGGGCGGCACAAGTTACGGCGACCAGCGCTTCCATCTCCACCCCTGTTTGCGCGGTGGCGGTCACCTTGGACTCTAGCTCCACCCCATCTTTGCACAGGCGCGGGGTCACATCAATGTGAGTGAGCGGGAGTGGGTGACAAAGAGGTATCCACTCCGCAGTGCGCTTGGCTGCGGCGATTCCGGCGATTCGCGCAATTTCCAGAGGATTGCCTTTAGGGTTTTTCAGCCGACGCACAGCACTGACGACACGCGGCGTCATACGCACGAAGGCGTGGGCGATGGCGGTGCGGGTGGTGACGTTTTTCGTGGAGACGTCGACCATGCTAACTTCGCCGCGTTTTGTATAATGCGAAAGTTTCGTCATGTCGCAGGGTACCTAGAGTACGTCGCCTCTAGGGAGAACGGAAACTGTCGCTCCTGCGGGTATTTCCTGGCGATCGGCAGGGACTACCAGGAAGCAGTTGGCGTGGCGGAGAGCAGAAACGTCGCCGGAGCCCTGCCATTTCAGTGCGCGCACTTGCGGCGAGCTGTTGCCATTCGCCCATTCGAGACGGGCGGGAAGAAAATGAGTCAGGCCGGTCTTTTCCCGTAACGGCTCAGCTAGCGTAGCTCCCAACAGCGGCAACGACCGCGGCTCACTGCCTCCCAGCACATCGATCGCCGCAGTAACAAAGAGTTGAAACGTCACCATCGTCGACACGGGATTACCGGGCAGGCCAAACACGAGCGTATCGCGGCAACGGCCAAAGACGGCGGGCTTGCCGGGGCGAATGGCCACCGCATCGAAGTAAAATTCGGAGCCGAGACCCTTCAGGACGGCTTCGACTAGATCGTACTTACCCATGGATACGCCGCCGGACAGAACCAAGATATCTTCGCGTAATCCCTGCTCGATTTTTGCGCTGAGGTCGTCGGCGCGATCGAGAGCGTTGCCTAGTGGCACCGGCTCGCCGCCAGCTAAGCGAACTTGCGCTGCGAGCGAAACGCTGTTGCTGTTGCGAATGTGAAATGCTCCCGGCGTTTCGTTGATGGGCACAACTTCGTCGCCGGTGGACAAAATAGCGACGCTGGGCTTCTTGTAGCATTGCAGTTCCGTGGCGCCTACTTGCGCGGCAATGGCTAACTCTGCGTAACCAAGGCGGGTTCCGGGAGTCAACGCGATGTTGCCGGATTGCGCTTCGCTGCCGCGCGGCACAATGTTCTGACCTGGTTGCGTGGCGCGCTCGAAAGTGACGTGATCGTCGGAGCGCTTGGTGAATTCGATCATGACTACGGCATCGGCTCCCGAGGGGACCGCAGCACCGGTCATGATCTGTATGCAAGTACCGGGAGCCAGTGCGGAGGAAACCGTGTCGCCGGCCTTGATCTCGCCAACACAGCAAAGGGTGGCACCCGAAGGGGCGTCGACAGCGCGCACCGCGTAACCATCGCGCGTTGATCGATCGAACGGCGGATATTCGCGGTCGGTGCGAATTTCCTGGGCGAGAATGAAGCCCAGCGCATCCCACGGCGTGCGTGAAATGGTAGTGAATCCGCGTGGGCGACGCGCCGCTTCGGTAATTACCAAATGTCGCGCCTCTGTGAATCCCAACATCAGAAAAACCTCACAGGCAAATATACAGAAGTTCCGCCCAGCGCGCTCCAGACCTTTTCCCTGCGAATCATGTCCAGCTTGGGCGCAAAATGTGATGGCCAACCCGACGTTTGTTACCTTCCCGGTCACCCACAGTCCGAAGATGTGCAAACAGTTAGTAAACAGCAGGAACCTCTTCTTGACTACTTTGCGTACGGGCGCATATTCAAATACATACGTCAAACGGAGCTCGCCGTGCCTCGAAAAAATGTGCCCGCGTTAGTAGCGATTATTATTGCTATGACTGCAATTGGATCCTGGTTGCTGTGGCTGAGTCGCCCCCTTCCCGCGCCAAGTATCGCTAGTTCGCGGCAAATTACGAATGACGGATTGCTGAAAACCAATCTGGCTTCCGATGGATCGGATCTGTATTTCACGGAAATTTCCGGACAACATTACGTTATTTCCAAAGTTTCCTCGGCAGGCGGTGCCGTCTCGAATCTCCCGCTCACGTTTCCCAGCGCTCAGTTGCTGGACGTTTCCACCTCGCACGCTTCTGTGCTGGCCGCCGAATATAAAGCGGGGCCAAGCTCTGAAAATTCGCTCTGGACCTATCCACTCAACGGCGGCGCTGCGCGACGCTTGGGAGATATTCATGGCCAGGAAGCAGTGTGGTCTCCGGATGGACAAAACGTTCTGCTGATAAAAGGGCCTTCGCTGTACGTCACTTCTTCGGCGGGCGGCCCGGCAAAAGAATTGGTGAGCGTGCCAGGGACGCCGTATTATCCGCGTTATTCTCCGGATGGCAGGCGCATCCGTTTCAGCGTTGGCGATACGGCGCAGAACACGTCTTCGATTTGGGAAGTGCGCAGCGACGGTTCCGGGCTGCATCCTTTGCTGCCGGAATGGCATGAAGTCTCCTCGAAATGCTGCGGCACTTGGACTTCTGACGGGCGCTATTACATTTTCCAGGCCACCCCGAACGAACTTGGCGGCAACGGAAACCTCTTCGCTGTGGCGGAACCCGCCGGCCGGTTCGAGAAAAAACGATTTGAGCAGCCCGTTCAACTTACGCAAGGCTCGGTCTCCTTTGGGCGCCCCGCACTTTCCCCAGACAACAAGAAAATCTGGGCGTTGGGACTGCATCTTCACGGGGCCGTGGTGAAATATGATCCTGTAACCGGCCAGTACACTCCTTTCTTGTCGGGACGATCGGCCACCGACCTCGATTTCTCGCCTGACTGGCAATGGGTGACGTACATTTCCGTTCCTGAAGGCATGTTGTGGCGTTGCCGCATCGATGGTACTGACACGCGGCAACTTACCTTTGCGCCGGCGCGCGCCGCGCTGCCCCGCTGGTCTCCCGACGGAAAGCAGATCGCGTACGTGAACGTCGAAAAGGGGAAACCGTGGGCGATTTTCATCGTTCCCGCGGCGGGTGGATCTTCTCAACCGCTGCTTGCAGAAAAGTTGACCCAGGTTGATATCAACTGGTCGACCGACGGCGATAAAATTATCTTTGGCCGGGTGACTGAGTTCAAACCTGAGGGCCTCAGCATTCTGGTTTACGATCTCAAAACGCAAAAACTTTCTTCCATTCCCGGATCCGAAGGACTTTTCAGCCCGCGCCTGTCGCCGGATGGCCATTACATCGCGGCGCTTTCCGCCAGCTTAACCAAGCTGATGCTGTATGACACACAAACACAAAAATGGAACGAGTGGCAAAACGTGGCTTCGGGAGCGCTGAACTATCCGGCGTGGTCTGCAGATAGTAAGTCGATCTATTTTGACGACTTGGTGAGCGGAGAAGGTGCATATTGCCGCGCGAAAGTTGGCGAGAGCCACTACGAGCATGTATTCGCGTTGAAGAATATTGAGCGGTACCTGGGCCCCTTTGGGCTGTGGTGCGGACGAACGCCGGATGGTTCTGCGTTGTTTGTGCAGGACACCAGCGCGCGCGAAGTTTATGAGCTGCAAGCAAATTTGCCGTAACCGAAGCGGGCTGCGGGGGGATGTAACGTTGTCTGAGAATGGTTTTGTAAGTTTTGCACCGGGCTCGCTCCAAATTTGAAACGGGTGGTGAAAACAATGTTACGGTTTGGCGCTGGAGCGGGAAGCGGCAACTGCGCGGCACGGAGACGCGTGACAGTGAAAAACTTTTTTTGGTTGATAGCTTGCTTGTCAATTTTAGCGCTACCCTTCGCGCTGTCTTCGCTGGCCCAGACGGATTCCAAGGCTGAGCGAAAACTGGTTACCCGGGTGGAACCGGATTACCCGCCGGTGCTGAAGATGCGGCAGATTGGTGGCACGGTGCGGCTGGAAGTGACCATCAACTCGAAGGGCAATGTGGAGAGCGCGCGCGTGCTGGGTGGCAATCCGATCCTCGCCGAGTCGGCCATCGCCGCGGTGAAAAAATGGAAGTACGTGTCCGCAGATAGCTCCACGACCACGGCCGTTTCGCTGGATTTCAACCCCTACCGCTGATCGCAAATCCTTACGATCTTTTCCATGGATGCTGGCTTGATTCGTCTTACTAGCGCCGAAATGTGGGCGGTGAGAGAGATCCGCCTGGCAAAGCGGGTGTTTCTTGCTTGCCGGTCGCAAAAGGGATAGATGTGATGTTGCGGAAACGGCGACTTGCGGAAAACATGAGGACTGGGCGCTTTTATTTCGAAAAGCCGGCGGGGAGTTCTGATGAAGGCGATAGCTCGAGTACTGCTGTGGGCAGGGATTGGGTTGGGCGCGGTGCATCCGGCGCTGGGGCAGAGTCGATGCGAGAATGTGCCCGATTATTTTGCGCCGGTGACGAGTGGAGATGGGCAACGGTATCCGCTGGCGATTGGGCCGCTGGTGTGGCACCTGGTGGGCTCGGGAGTGTATCCAGTGAAAGGGACGGACGGGCAGACGCACCTGGCATTTGCGGTGCAGTTCACCAATGTGTGGAATTTGCCGGCGACGATACGGTCGGTGGAAGTGGTCGATCCAGCTCAGAACAATAAGCCAACGAGAAAAAACCGGGTGCTCTCGATCAAGGATGAGGATGTGACGGGCCTGGTGAAGTTGGCGTCGTTGCCGCCACGCATGGATAAGGCGAGTTATTCGGCAACGATCGAGGGCGGCGCGACGGGGGTGATGTTTTTCGACGTGAGCTATGCGGATGAGAAGGAGCTGCCCTGCGCGATTGCGCTGCGGGTGCACGAGGTTCAGCCAGGGAATAAGCGTTTGCCGGAAGCTACGCTAGTGAGTCCTCCGTTGAAGGTGAGCGGGCAGGCTGCGATTGCGCTGGCTCCGCCATTTAAGGGCGATGGTTGGGTGAATGCGAATGGGTGCTGCGTGGAAATTGGGCCGCATCGGTTCGTGACCAATCCGGTGAATGGGACGCTGCAGCCTTCGGAACAGTTCGCGATCGACTGGATCAAGATCGATAAGCAAGGGAAGGCCTTTCGCGGCGATGGGAAAAAGCCGGAGGCGTGGTTGTGTTACGGGGCGGAATTGCTGGCGGTGGCGCCGGGGACGGTCGTCGAAGCAATGCGCGATTTGCCGGACGTGCCGGCGGGCGAGGCGCCAACGAATTTGACGATTGCGGAGATTGCGGGGAATCACGTGACGCTGGATCTGGGCGGCGGGAGATATGCGATTTATGCGCATATGGCTCCGCACAGCGTGACGGTGCATGTGGGAGATCGCGTGAAGACCGGCGACAAACTGGGATTGCTGGGGAACAGCGGAAACACGACTGGGCCGCATTTGCATTTTCAGATCAGCGACCGGCCATCGACGCTGGATACAACGTCGTTACCATTTGTGTTTGAGAGCATGGTGGTGGAAGGCAGGATGGTGGCGAATTTGGACGAGATTGAAGTGGACTCAATTAAGGGAGTTGCGTTGAAGGTAGAGTCGAAGGGGGAGAAGGCGGTGACGAGGGAGATGCCACTGTCGCGGGATGTGGTGAGATTTGGGGAGTGAAGTGGTTGTGGTGCTGGCGGGGTTGAAATCGAAGAGAGATTTCTCAATGCGCAGACTCCGTTCGGAATGACGGGGCGGAGTCTTGCGGGCGATGGTGCGGAGAGTCTTGCGCTGAGGCGCTGGGGGGATTGGATGGAAGCTATTGGCGGATGGGATACACGGTAGTACTCGAGGGCTATGGAGGGGTGGCGAAGGGAGCGGGCAGAATGGGCGAGTTGTAGAAAGTTCTAATCCGTCGACCATCCCGGCGGTTTAGAGGAGCCTTGGGCCCCGGTGGAACGTTCAGGCGGAGGCCAGTATGAAGACTTCAATTTTGATGAAGATGTGTGTGGTGTTTGTGGGAGTTGGAGCGGGCATGCTTTTCGCTCCGACGTGCAGGGCGCAAGCCGAGGTTTCGCCGGACCATTTTGAGGGCGCGGACGCGGCGACGGCTCCGATGACGGCAGCCAAGATCGTGACCGCTCAGGCTCAGGCTAAACAAAATCC